>NZ_JBHZCS010000015.1:84734-125453 GCF_042755705.1 Nocardia sp. NPDC059154 | reverse complement strand
CGAGTTCTTCGGCATCGCTCCGCGCGAGGCGCAGGCGATGGATCCGCAGCAGCGGCTGCTGCTGCAGGGCGCCTGGCGGGCGTTCGAGGACGCCACCCTCGACCCCCGGCGCCAGTCCGGGTCGAACACCGGTGTCTTCGTCGGCGTCATGGCCAACGAGTGGGCGACCGTGCACATGCGCGACCACGCGCGCATCACGCCCCAAATGGGTTCGGGTAACGGCTATTTCATGACCGCGAATCGGATCTCCTATCAGCTGGACCTGAAGGGCCCGAGTCTGGCCATCGACACCGCCTGCTCGTCCTCGCTGGTCGCGGTGCACCAGGCGTGTGTCGCACTGTCGGCAGGGGAATGCGATCAGGCTCTCGCCGCCGGGGTGAACATCACCGTCACGCCCGCACTCAATGTCTTCTACACCCAGGCCGGCCTGTCGGCCCCGGACGGGCGGTGCAAGCCGTTCAGCGGCAAGGCCGACGGCATCGGCCGCGGCGAGGGCGTCGCGGTGGTGGTGCTGCGGCGGCTCGCCGATGCCCTGGCCGAGGGTCTGCCGATCCACGCGGTGATCAAGGGCAGTGCGGTGAACAACGACGGGCGCAGCAACGGCATCACCGCGCCCAACCGCTGGGCACAGCAACAGGTGATCGCCGAAGCCTACCGGCGCGCCGGCGTGTCCGCGGAGCAGGTCGCCTTCGTCGAGGCACACGGCACAGGAACGGTTCTCGGCGACATGATCGAGGCCAAGGCGCTGGGCGCGGTGCACGCGGTCGAGCGGCCGCGGCCGTGCGCGATCGGGTCGATCAAGGGCAACCTCGGCCACACCGAGGGCGCGGCCGGCATCGCAGGTCTGATCAAGGTGGCGCTCAGCCTGCGCCACCGTGTCGTCCCGCCCACCAGGTTCGCCGCCGACGAGAATCCGCGGCTGCGGCTGGCCGCCCACGGGCTGCGACTGCTGCACGAGCCGATGCCGTTGCCGGACGGCCCGATTCACGGCGCCGTCAGCAGCTTCGGTATGGGCGGGACCAATGCGCACATGCTGCTGGCCGACGCTCCCGCGACCAGCGTTCCGTCGGCGACCGGCGGTGGCGGCGTGCTCACCGTCTCCTCGAACGACCGGGATGGCCTGCGGCGCAACGCCGCCCGGCTCGCCGAGCACATCGACCACGATCCCGCCGCGCTGAATCGGCTGTGCTGGTCGAGCAATCTGGTGAAGTCCTCCGGTCGGCATCGACTGGCGTTCGCGGTCGGCGACCGGACGGAGGCGGTGTCGGCGCTGCGGGCGTTCGCCTCGGGCACGGGGCCCGAATCCGGTGTCGCGCAGCCGTTGTCGATCGGCTGGCTGTTCACCGGCCAGGGCTCGCAGTATCCCGGGATGTCGCGCGCGCTGCACGAGCGCAGTCCTGCCTACCGGCGGGCGCTCGCGGAGCTGGACGCACAGCTGGCACCGCACCTGCACCGCTCGGTGACCGAACTGCTGCTCGGCGGAAGCGAACTCGTGCACCGGACCGAGTTCGCGCAGCCGGCGATCTTCGCGGTCGAGTACGCGCTGGCCAGGGTGCTGACCGACCTCGGCGTCGAGCCGGCCTGGCTGCTCGGCCACAGCGTCGGCGAATACGCGGCCGCCGCGGTCGCCGGAGTCTTCGGCCTGGACGACGCGTGCCGGCTGGTCTGTGCCCGCGGCCGGCTCATGCAGCAGCTGCCCAACGGTGGAACGATGCTCGCGGTCCGCGGCACGACCTCCGAGCTCGCCAAGTTGATCGCCGCCGAGCCCCATGTCGCGGTGGCCGCGGTGAACGGTCCACGGGAGCTGGTGCTGTCCGGTGCCGCCGATGGCGTCGGACGGATCGGTGCGGTGCTCACCGACCTCGGGATCACCGCGCGCCCGCTCACCGTCTCGCACGGATTCCACTCGCCGCTGATGCAGCCGATGCTCGACGCCTTCGCCGAGGTGGCCGGCGAATGCCACTACCGCCGGCCCGAAATCCCGGTCTATTCGAGCGTGCGCGGACGCCTGCTCGACGCCGACGAGCCGATGGACGCCGCCTACTGGGTGGAACACGTCGAGGCCACGGTGCGGTTCGCCGATGCCGCGGCGGCCGCGCTGCGGGCCGAGCCCACCCACCTCGTGGAAGTGGGTCCCCGGCGCACGCTGGCCCCGATGGTCGGCCGCGCCCACGCCGAGCTCGACCTGCCGATCCAGGTGCCCTGCCCCGGACCGGATGCGACCGGTCACGAGCTCGACTCGACGGTCGCGGCGCTGTATCGCGACGGTCTGAACCCGGACTGGGACGTCCTCTACGAACCCGCCGCCCGGGTGCGGCACCGCATCGGCGGCTACGAGTTCGCCACCACCCACCGCTTCTGGACGCAGGTGGAAGCCCCCGCGCCCAGCACCGAAACACCCACTCCGACCACACGGCACACGACGGACACCACCATGGATCAACTGATCGAGCTCTTCCGCGAGCAGGCCGCCATCCTCGCGGCCGCGGCCCGGAACACTTCGGCCACACCGGAAATGCGGGTGCAGCCCACCCCTGCTGAGCAGGGTCCGGCGAGCTCGGCTGCCGTCCGCGCCGAAGTCGCTCGGGTCAGCGGGTTTCCGGCAGACAAGGTGAGCACCATCCAAACCCTGGGCGGCGAACTGGGATTCGACTCGATCATGATCGCCGACCTGTTCGGCGGCCTCGCCAGGAAGTTCCCGGGACTGGTCATCGAGCCGAATTGGTACACCCCCGCAACGACTCTCGGCGATGTGGCCGCACTCGTCGCCCGTCACCGCGGCGAGCACGCCGTACCCGAACCCGTCGCCGAACCACGACCGGCCGTCGAACCCCAGCATCGCATCGCGGATTTCCCCGAGGTCAAGGCTTTCTCGGAGCGCATCGCGCTGGCCGAGTCCCTGGGCATGTCCAACCCCTACTTCCTCGTCAACGACGGAGTCACCCGGGACACGTCGGTGATCGAAGGCCGCGAGGTGCTGAACTTCTCCAGCTACAACTACCTAGGCCTGTCGGGACACCCCGCCGTCGTGTCGGCGGTCCAGGACGCGGTCGCGCGGTACGGCAGCTCGTGCTCGGCCAGCCGGCTGCTCTCCGGCGAGAAACCGATTCATGCCGAACTCGAGCGGGAACTCTCCGCCCTGCTGGGCACCGAGGATGCGCTCGCGATGGTCAGCGGGCACGCCACCAATGTGACGGTGATCGGGCACATCGTCGGGGAGGGCGACCTGATCGTGCACGACAGCCTGGCGCACGACAGTATTCTGCAGGGCTGCAAGCTCTCCGGCGCCACCCGGCGGCCGTTCCCGCACAACGACCACGAGGCACTCGACCGCCTGCTCACCGAGATTCGGCATCAATACCGGCGAGTGCTCATCGTCATCGAGGGCGTGTACAGCCAGGACGGTGACATCCCGGACCTGCCCGCGCTCATCGCGGTGAAGAAGAAGCACCGCGCGCTGCTCATGATCGACGAGGCGCACAGCATCGGGGTGCTCGGCGCGACCGGTGCCGGCATCGGCGAGCATTTCGGCGTCGACCGTGCCGATGTGGAGCTGTGGTCGGGCACCATGTCCAAGGCGCTCGCCGGGTGCGGTGGGTACGTGGCGGGTAGCGCCGAGCTCATCCGATTCCTCAAATACACCACGCCCGGATTCATCTACAGCGTCGGCATCACCCCGCCCAATGCGGCGGCATCGCTGGCGGCGCTGCGGCAGCTGCGGTCCCGGCCCGCGCTGCTCGAGCAGCTGCGGACCCGGTCGGAGCTGTTCCTGAAACTGGCCAGGAATGCCGGTGTCGACACCGGCGACAGCTTCGCCACTCCGGTGATCCCGTGCATCGTCGGTGATTCGATGAAGACGCTGGCACTGTCGAATGCGTTGCTGCGGCGCGGAATCAACGTCAATCCGATCCTGTATCCGGCCGTGCCCGAGAACCTGGCCCGGCTGCGGTTCTTCGTCACGGTGTGCCACACCGAGGAGCAGATCCGGCACACGGTGCGGGTGCTGGCCGAGGAATTGGCCGCATTGCCATGACCCGGTACCTGATTCGGCCCGGCGACGAGCAGGGCCTGAGGTTGTTCTGTTTCCATCACGCCGGGGGCGGCGCCTCGCTGTTCCACGGATGGCAGCGCGCGCTGCACCCGCAAGCGACGGTCTGGCCGGTGCTGCTGCCCGGCCGCGAGCGCCGCGCCGGAGAGGCTCGCTTCACCGATATCGAAGCACTGCTCACGGAGCTCGACGATCAGCTGGACGAGTTCCTCACCGAACCGCACCTGTTCTTCGGGCACAGCATGGGCGCTCTGATCGCCTACCGGTTGGCCTGCCGCCGCCATCGCGGTGGGCGAACCGCTCCCCGGGCGCTGCTGCTGTCCGGGTATGCCGCTCCCCCGCTGCCGGTGGCGTTGTCGCCGACCGACGCCCTCGACGACGCGGCATTGATCCGGCTGCTCACCGACCTCGGCGGGCTGCCCGCAGATCTGCTGGAATTTCCCGCGCTACTGGGCGATCTGGTCGCGACGACCCGTGACGATCTGCGTCTGTGCGCAAGCGACTCCCAGGCCGCCGAGCCACCGTTGCCCTGCCCGATCCACGTCTTCGGCGGCGACGCGGATCCGCTGGCCGGCGAACTCGACCTGGCCACCTGGGCGGGGTGCACCACCGACTTCCATGAGGTACGGATCCTTCCGGGCGATCACTTCTACCTCACCGAACACAAGGAACTTCTGTTCCGCCACCTACGGCAGCTGCTGCGCCGATACACCCGATCCGAAGCGAGCCTGCCATGTTGAGACGCCTAGCCACCGCCACCGTCGCACACCCCAGGCTGGTCCTTGCCCTCACCACCGTCGTCCTCGTGCTCGCGGGCCTGATGGGGGCCGGGGTGTCCCAGCATTTGAAGGTCGGCGGATTCGACGATCCGCACTCGGAGTCCGCCCATGTCCAGGACGCCCTCGACACCCGGTTCGGCGGCTCCCCCGATCTGATCCTGCAGGTGACCGCGCGCGGCGGCGATGTCGGCAGCCCCGAAGTAGCAACGGCCGCACAGGAATTGACACAGAAGATCGCCGCGGAACCGGACGTGGCGGTCGTGGGCTCGTACTGGTCCACCGGCACGCCGGAGCTGCGCAGCGCGGACGGCCGTTCCGGATTGGTGTTGCTGCATCCGAACGGCAGCCCGGAAGCGGCGGCCCAGATCACCAAGCGGATCGTCGACGACCTGCCCACCGACGACCCGGCGATCGAGGTGCGGGCGGGCGGCAAGCTCGGCCTGACCAACGACATCGAGAGCCGGGTGCACCGCGATCTCGTCGTCTCCGAATCGATCGCACTGCCCGCGACCCTGCTCCTGCTGATCGTGGTGTTCGGCGGCGTGATGGCCGCACTGCTGCCGCTGACGGTGGGTGTCGTCTCGATCGTGTCCACCACGGGGGTGCTCTTCTGGCTGGCCCATGTCACCGAGGTGTCGGTGTATGCGCTCACCGTCGCCACCGCCTTCGGACTCGGGCTCGCAATCGATTTCGGCCTGCTGACGGTGTCGAGATTCCGCGAGGAGCGACAACGCGGTCACGAGCCGGAACAGGCTGTCGTGGAGGCTGTCACGACAGCCGGGCGCACGATCCTGTTCAGCGCGGCCACCGTCACCGTCGCCATGGCCGGAATGCTGGTGTTCCCCACGTCTTTCCTGCGGTCGGTCGGTATCGCCGCGATCGTGGTGGTGCTGCTGGCCGCGCTGGCCGCGGTCGTCGTCCTGCCGGCGCTGATGAGCCTGCTCGGATCCCGCGTCGATGCCCTGGCATTGCGCCGGCGCCGGGATCGGCTGGCGCAGCCGTCGCGATTCTGGCGGCGCACCGCGATGGCCGTCACGCGCCGGCCGCTGCGGGCCGCGCTGGGAGTCATGGCGCTGCTGCTCCTGATGGGAATCCCGTTCGCGCACGCACAGTTCGCGACATCGGACGAGCGGGCGCTGCCGGCCGACTCCGCTGCCCGGCAGGTCACGACATCGATCCGCGACGACTACCCGGCGGACATGTCCAACGCCGTCACCGTGCTGTCCGATCACGACCCGCAAGCGCTGGAACCGCTCGCCCGGCAGGTCTCGACCATGCCCGGCGTCCGCCATGTCGACGGCGCCTTCGGCCGGTACGAGGGTGGCGTGCTGGTGACCGCACCCGGGCCGGATGCCGCCCGATTCCTCTCGGGGACAACCGGATTCGTAGAGGTACAACCGTCGACGACCGTCCAGAGCCCGGCTTCGCAGGCTTTGGTGCGCGCGATTCGCGCACTACCGGGTGACCATTCGGTGGGCGGGCCGACAGCGTCGCTGATCGACAGCCGCGCCGCGATCACCGGCCGGCTGGCACCGGCGCTGGCGATCATGGCGGGAGCGACATTGGTGTTGCTGTTCCTGTTCACCGGGAGCATCGTGGTGCCCATCAAGGCGCTGGTATTGAACATCTTCATGCTCTCGGCCGTGCTGGGCGCCCTGGTCTGGGTGTTCCAGGACGGTCACCTGGCCGGGCTGCTCGGTTTCACCCCGGCACCGCTCAATATCGCGATGGTGGTGCTGCTGTGCTGCATCGCATTCAGCCTCTCCGTGGACTACGAGATCTTTCTGCTCGGCCGCATCAAGGAGGCACACGACGCCGGCGCGGACACCACCGCGGCCACCATCGAGGGCCTGGGCCGCGTCGGCCGCATCGTCAGCAGCGCGGCGGCCCTGCTCACCGTGACACTGCTGTCGTTCGCGACCGGCCTGTCGTTCATGCAGATGTTCGGTATCGGCACCGCACTGGCCGTCCTCGTCGACGCCACCTTGATCCGCGGCGTCCTGGTCCCGGCATTCATGCGGATCGCCGGCGACCTGAACTGGTGGGCGCCACGACCATTGCGCCGGCTGCACGCCCGCATCGGGTGCAAGGAATCGTCGACGGTCCCCAGCCCGCGGGTGCGGACACCGATGGTCGCCGAAGTGATCGCCATCGACAGGCCGTCGAGCGCCGGTGCGGCGACAGGTTGTTCGGTCGCAGGACAACTCGCGGGATGATGCCCCTTCGCGCGGCACTCGGTCGGACAAGGAAGTTCGATAGTCAGAGATCGTTCGGGTCGTGGTGTTCTGCGCGTCGGGGCACCGCGAAGAATCCCGCGAAGACGGCGGCGAGAATTCCTACGCCCCACCACAGCGTGAGCCCGAACGTGCGGGAGAAGTTCTCGGCGTTGGCCTTTTTGCCTGCGTCGCTGAGGATTTCGGTGACCCGATCGGGCTTTCCAGACTGGGTGGACGGACCCTGGATCGCCTGGCAGCTCGCAGGGGTCTCGGCGGGGTTGGTGCCGGCCGATCTGTCCTGCACGCATGCCCGGAAGCCGGAGAGGATCTGCGTCTGCGCTTGTGTGTTCAGGCCGGCCGCAGTGAATTCGGTGCGGACCTGGGGTGCGACCACGTCGACGCCGCGGCCGGAACCACTGTCGAGCTGGGCGAAGAAGACCACGCCGGCGAGTGCGACCCCGAGTGCGATGCCGAGCTGCTGAGCGGTGTTCAACAGGCCGGACGCCGAACCGGCATCGTCCCCGGGGACCTCCGCCAGCACGAAATCGATGGTCGGCGAGACGATCAGGCCGAAGCCGAGACCCGAAATGGCCAGCGGCGCAATCATTTCCCACGAGGTGATCGCGGGACCAAAGTGCGACGCGGCCCACACGTAGCCGGCGAAGCCCGTCGCATTGAACAGTGCCCCCGCCATCAGCACTCGTCGCCCGTACCGGGGTACGAGCACCTCCACGGAAATGCCTGCCGCCGCCGCAGCGCCGACAGCGAACACGCCGAAGGTCAGACCGGCCCGCAGCGGCGACCAGCCGAGGCCGACCTGCATGTAGAGCGTCCAGACGAGGAAGAAGCCACCGAGCGCGATCCAGAAGATCAGCCAGAGCACACTGCCGATCGAGAACGACCGCCGCCGGAACAATCCGAGCACGATCAGCGGTGAACCGACCGTCCGGGCTCGCCGGTTCTCGTGGACGACAAGGACCGCAAGCATCGCGACCGCGCCCGCCATCATGACGAAAGTCCAGGCCGGCCAGCCGAATCGGCGTCCCTCCGTGAGCGGGTACACAAGCATCGCGATCGCGGCCGTGGCGAGGGTGGCGCCGATTAGGTCGAGCTTCGGAGCGGTCGCGGACCTCGATTCGCGCACCACGAACAGGGCCGCCACGACGGCCGCGATACCGACCGGGACGTTGACCAGAAAGATCGGCCGCCACTGGAGGTCGAACACATTCCAGTCGACGAGCACACCACCGACGGTCGGCCCGACCACTGCCGCCGATCCGACCACAGCACCGAAGATGCCCAACACCCGGCCGCGCTCTTCGCGCGGGAATGTGACGTGGATGATCGCGAGGATCTGTGGCACCATCAGCCCCGCGCTTCCGCCCTGCAGAAACCGCGAGACGATGAGCATGCCGGGGCTGACGGCGATGCCGCACAGCGCCGAGGCGATGGTGAACCCTGCAACGCCCGTCAGGAACACCCGGCGGCGGCCGTAGATATCGCCGAGCCTGCCACCGGTGATGAGGACTGCCGCGAACGCCAGCACGTATCCCGCGACGATCCATTCGAGCTGCGCGTACTGCGCCCCGCAGGTCACGTTGGATGCTCGGCACCGCGACATTGACGATGGTGGAATCCAGCAGATCGATGAACCCCGCGACGAGGACCACGGCGAGCGCGATCCAACGTCTGCGGTCGGGCGGCGTGCTGGGTGCGGAGTGGTCGCGGCCGGGTGAATCCGCATCGTCACAGTTGTTTTGTAGGGCGGCACATCGGCCGTCCGGTCGGGCTTGCGGCATCGCGGCGTGGGTTATTTCCGTATGGTGGCGAGACTCATCAGGGACGGGTCGAAATGCCCCACCGGCCCCTTCCCGGCGGGCACGGCACGCCCCAGGGATGTCAGATAGTCGACCAGACCGGTAGCGGCACCGCTCCAGCCGTGAGGCAGGAACCATTGCACCGCTTGGGTTTTGCCCTCGTTGTAGATCAGACCGGCCCACTGCGCGCCGCGACCCTGGTCGTAACTGTCGGGATCGGTCGACGGAGTGGTCATCGCCGCATACACACCGGAATCGATCGTGGCCATCTCTTCGACGCCGAGCCAGCTGCCGGGAGCGGAGAGCGCGTTCAGGGTTTCGAACAGTTGATTCTGGGCGTCGGGGGTGAGGTAGATGACCAGGCCCTCGACGAGCCACGCCGTCGGAACCGACTGATCGAAACCGTTCTCACGCAACGCACTTGCCCAATCATCACGAAGATCGACCGCGACCTCGTGACGCTCGGCGGTCGCCTGCGCACCGGCATCGGCAAGCACGTCGCGTTTGAAATCGAGCACCTGCGAGCGGTCGAGTTCGTAGACGACCGTGCCATCCGGCCAGGCCAGGCGGTACGCGCGAGAGTCCAGACCGGCAGCGAGGAGGACGACCTGACGCACACCCGCGTCCGCAGCCGAACACAGATAGTCATCGAAGTACCGCGTCCGCGCCGCTTGGAAATCCTGAAACAGCGGTCCGAAACCGGCAGCGCGCAGGGGATGATTCTTCGTCTGCTCCGCATCGGCGCCGAACAACGCCGCCCACTCGTCGCCCGCGGCACGACAGAACACCTCCGCGAACTGATCCACAGCCAATGCCTGCGGATGCCGGGCCGCCAGGCCACGGGCCGCCGCGACGAACAGCGCGGTAGCACCGACACTCGTCTTGATATCCCAGGAATCGTTGTCATTACGCATAATCATCACTTTTCTCCGGCCAATACCGGGCTGATCTTTCGGTGGGGATGAAATTCAATGAGGTTGTGTCGGTGAAACATTCACGCATCGGCCCGACGAGTGCTCGGTGTTCACCGCCGGGTGATCACCGCGCGGCGGTTCATCGCAACTCCGCCGGTCGTGTGAAGACCATCGCGGACTGGAAACCGCCGAACCCACTGCCGACCGACAGAGCCGTATCGACGGTGGCGGTGCGCGCGATGTTCGGGACGTAGTCCAGATCGCATTCGGGGTCTCGGTTACTCCAGTTGGCGGTCGGCGGGATCACCCCGGTGTCGATCGCCAATGCGCAGGCCGCCATCTCGATCGAGCCGATCGCGCCGAGCGAGTGCCCGATCATCGACTTGATCGAGCTGATCGGAACCTCGTACGCGGCGGCACCCAGCGCCTTCTTGAAGGCCGCCGTTTCATGGCGGTCGTTCTGCTTCGTGCCCGAGCCGTGAGCACTGATGTACCCGAGCGCGTCGGGGTTGAGCCGTGATTGGTTCATCGCATCCGTGATGGCCATGCTCATCTCCAGCCCGTCCGGGCGCAGTCCGGTCATGTGGAAGCCGTTGCAGCGCGAGGCATACCCGCCGATCTCGCAGTAGATGTGGGCGCCCCGAGCCAGGGCGTGGTCGAGCTTCTCCAACATCAGCACTGCCGCACCCTCCCCCAGCACGAAACCGGCGCGCGTCAGATCGAAAGGCCGCGAGGCGTGCACGGGGTCGTCATTGTCATCGGTGGTCGCGCGGATCGCGTCGAATGCCGCGACGGAGATCGGCGAGATCGGCGCGTCCGATGCGCCCGCGAGGACGAAGTCGGCGTCACCGTCTTCGATCATGTGCAGTGCGTGACCGATCGAGTCGATCCCGGACGTGCAGCCCGTCGAGACAACCGTTGCCGGACCGTGCAATTCGAAGTTTGCCGACACCTCGGCGGCCATACTGCTGGGGACGAGGGCCTGATACAGGTAGGGCTGCACGGAGCCCTCGTCGACCAGCCAATCCCGGCCACTGTCGCTCGCGATCACGTAGTCGTTCTCCAGGGTGATGGTCGCGCCGACCGCTGAGCCGAGCGACACCCCGAACATGTCGCGCGCGGCGTCGGACAGCTCCAGACCGCTGTCCTCGACCGCCTCACGGGCGGCGACGAGAGCGAACTGGGTCATCCGATCGAAGCGGCGCACCTGCCTGGGCGACAACCCGGCCGCCTGCGGATCGAAATCGCATTCCGCTGCCACCTGGGAGCGGAACCCGGTCGGATCGAAGGAACTGATCCGGCGGGTCGCTGTGCGCCCGGACGACACGCAGTCCCAGAACGACGTGCGTCCGATCCCGCCCGGAGCAACGACGCCGACCCCCGTGACGGCGACCCGGGTCATCGCGCTCTCTCCGCGGTGCCGGGGGCGGCCGCCGATAGCTCCGTGTCCACGTGACCGAGTTCGGGTCGCGGGGCGAGCGGTCCGAGATGAAAGACGATGCTCGCGGTCTCGGCCCCGGTATTGCGCACCCGGTGCCGGACACCGATCGGGACGAACAGTCCCTGCCCCGCAGACAGCGACCACTGCTCATCGTCGAGGTCGACGGTGAGGTTTCCCTGCACGCAATACAGGAACTCCTCCGAATAAGGGTGATAATGCTCGGCGATGCGCTCCCCCGGCTCGAGCGTGGCAACTCCGGTGAAACCGGATGTGCTGCCAACAGTTTTCGGGCTCAGCACGGTCCTGACTTCGCCTCCGCGGCGGCGGTCGGCGGGCAGGTCGGAAACATCGACGCGGCCCGGCCGGATGCTCGGCGTGGCGATCGCCTCGGCCGCGGCCTTGTGGCGCTTTTCGACCTTTTCCTTGATGAGCTGCATCTGGATCACGCTGTTGGTGTTGATGCGATCGGTCATCCCGGCGTCGTCGATCGGCGCACCCGGACGCATGTGAAAGTCCTGAACCCAGGTCATCCGCGTGCCCGATCCGGACTCGGCATAGTGCCAGTGGATCTGCATGTACTCGAACGGCCCGGTCTCCACCCGATGCGCGTCCACGGTCCGATTGACCGGATCAACGGTCCGCTCACTGACCCAGCTCCACACCTGCCCCGCCTCGTCCGGATGCATCGTGAGCCGGAAACGGACGGTATCGC
Organism: Nocardia sp. NPDC059154; assembly: GCF_042755705.1. Classification (NCBI taxonomy): domain Bacteria; kingdom Bacillati; phylum Actinomycetota; class Actinomycetes; order Mycobacteriales; family Nocardiaceae; genus Nocardia; species Nocardia sp. NPDC059154. The sequence continues at coordinate 113,526 of NZ_JBHZCS010000015.1, read as the reverse complement.
CATCCTCCGCGAGAACATCGACGGCAGCGTATTCGGAGAACAGATCCGGCCAGACCCGCACGTCGTTGGTCGAATCCCACACCACCTCGAGGGGCGCGTCGATGACGATCGAATTCTCTGTGTGTCCCGACATCACGCGGCCTCCCCGATGAATGCGAGCTCGACGAACCGAACCACGTCACCACCGGTCATCCCGAGCAGCTGGGCAGGCAACCTGACGTCGAAATCACGTTCCACAACACTCTGAATCTCGAAGACCGCCAACGAATCCACACCGATCTCCTCCAGAGTCAGCGCGTCCGCCCTCTCCAACTCCTCCGGACCGATGTCGACCCCGACATGCTCGTCCAGGATCGCGCGCAGCGTTTCGATGGTGAACGTGTCGAACATTTACTTCTCTTCCTTCCCTCGTGTGGTGAGACCGGAACCCAGTGACGGACCGGTCTGTGGTGTCCAGCTGTAGAACATGCGAGCCCGCGCATCCTCCGGCGACAGCCAATTCGCGAGGTAGGGCGAGACGAACTCGCGCAACCGGGCACTCACCCGGGCGAACTCCGGATGCCGCGCAGCCCTGCCGATCGCGGCACCACCGGGCTCCTCGGTCTCCACCAAATGCACATACAGATCATCCAGAGCCCACAGCTCACGCCGGGTCACACCCGCAATCGCCGGCAGATCCGTCAACGAATCGGACTCAGCGAAAATCTCGCCAACGTTGAAAATAGCGTCCGGACGTACATGAGCAACGATCAGCGAACGATGTGGAATCACCATCGACCTTCTCCTACTTGAGCTTTGGTGGGGAACATGGAACCCGATATCTGTCTTTTCGGGGTACAACAAACCTACGAGTTCAGACCAGTCGGTATCCATAACCGTGCGGTTGTCCATCCGTCCGCCTGGGGTGAAGACAATCAACACCTAGGTGGCACCCGACGGTGAGGCGACAGTTGACGACTTTCACGATGCCGTTGCGCAGCACATTCAGCCGATCTCACCAATTTCGTTGCGCCGCTGACGATTCGACCATTTTCGAGGCCGCCCCAACAAAGAACAAGGACCTCAGCCCAGCTGAGGTCCTTTCCAGTAGTGGCACGAAAGCCTGGCGGCTTTGCAGGAAATGCAATTTTGAATGGGAGACGAACGTATTCCCTCGGCGATGCCCGATCCCGCAGACCAGGTCAGTGCCAGAGCACGGCCACGCACACGTTGGCGATCGCCAGCGACCCGGCCGCATGCGCCGACCATGAAATCACCTTGTCGCGCTTGGCATAGTGGCCGAGTTCGGCCAGGCCCGCCACCGAGACCCCGATCGCCAGCTTGACCACGATTTTGGACATGAGCAGATGCTTGTCCAGCGAATGGATGAAGTGGGCCATGAGGACCATCACCAGGCCCGTGACGACAAGCGCCCGTGCACCCCACAACATCCATTCGGAAACCTTCGGCCGTGCGAGGGCATAACCGCCGATGACCGCCGCCATACAGAGCAGATGGACGACGACCACCAGGTTGTAGACGAATGTCATGGCTCCACAGGCTAGACGCCCGGTGGTTCGTTCGGGGTTTGCCATGCGGTCGGGTCGTTGAGGTAGAGGCCGCACATCGCGGCGTGGGTTATTTCCGTATGGTGGCGAGACTCATCAGGGACGGGTCGAAATGCCCCACCGGCCCCTTCCCGGCGGGCACGGCACGCCCCAGGGATGTCAGATAGTCGACCAGACCGGTAGCGGCACCGCTCCAGCCGTGAGGCAGGAACCATTGCACCGCTTGGGTTTTGCCCTCGTTGTAGATCAGGCCGGCCCACTGCGCGCCGCGACCCTGGTCGTAACTGTCGGGATCGGTCGACGGAGTGGTCATCGCCGCATACACACCGGAATCGATCGTGGCCATCTCTTCGACGCCGAGCCAGCTGCCGGGAGCGGAGAACGTCAAGCTCGATGCGGATCGCGCGCGGAGAAGAGACAGACGACACCTGACTGCTGGATATGCACCTCGGCGAAACGCGACTTCAACTCGTGCGAGATCGACTCGATGCTGTCCTCGCTGTTGCCGAATACCTTTTCTCGATTCAGGTAACGCATCAGTGTGCGCGACCAGGGGGTATGCTCGCCACTTTCGCCCAGAATAGTACTTCCGAATACCCGGGCACCGGGCGCGAGATGAGGTATCACATGGTCGAAGACCACCGATTTCTGCCGGACCGAACCGGGCAAGCAGTGCAAGAGAAAGTTCATCCCGACAGAATCGAACTGTGCGGCAGGATAGAGGTTCAGTGGTTCGAAAACATTGCTCTGGCAGGTGGTGGGGTGATAGCGCTCGATGCGTCTCGCGGCGGTGTCGAGCACTACATCGTTCAGATCCAGCAATGTAATCGACGGATTCGGCGGGAGTTGACTATGGTCCAGAAACCATCCTGTTCCCGGGCCGATGTCGAGATGGCGACCGGCGATATTGGCGTCATAGTGCGCCAACATTCTTGTGCGTGGACATCGCCAGATCCAGCGACTCACCGTCCCTAATACCATCCGGTCATACACGGCCAACTCCGACCGATTATAGTGCTCGGCGCCGGCGCGAATGCGTGCGGCAGTTGGTGCCGAGATGTCTTCTTCAGATTTGTTCGATGCGACTTTCGAAATGCGCATGATGATCATTTCTCCGACCGTGTCGGGTTGATGTTTCGGTGATGATGGGGCAGCCCGGCCAGATCTACCAGGCCGTCTCGCGAGCTGTGGCGGTCGTGACTGCCACGATGGTGAACTTCAATGACCTTGCGGCGGTGAAACATTCACGCATCGGACCGACGAGCGTGCGGTGTTCCGGCGTGGCTTCCCAGTCGTAGAAGTCCTGGAGGTCTTGCCACTCGCTCGTGATCAACCATTGCTCGGGATCGGTCGCCGATTGGCAGACCTGGTCGGCGATATGCCCGGGAACGCCCTCGGCGACGACGTGCCGGATGTCCTCGTAGGCAGCGAGGAACTTGTTTTGCCGTTCCAATGGCACGGTGATCAAGAAGACGACACGACCGCGCCCGAGGCGGCTGCCGTTGGTGCTCTCGTTGTCGTTCACTGTGAGACTCCTTCGGGTCGGCGCAGAACCAGCGCACTGTTGAAGCCGTCGTATCCGCGTGCGGCGACGGCGGCGATGTCGATGGCTGCTCGCTGCGGAGCAGCGACGAAATCGAGTTCGCACCCCGGGGCCGGGTTGGGCAACGCCCCGAACGCGGGCAGAGTTCGTTCCCGCATGGACAGCACAGCGGTTGCGACGTCGAGCGCGGAGCTGCCCTGGGAAGCTCTGCCCAGCAGCCCTTTCTGACCGGTGACGGGTACCCCGTCAGGGAAGACGGTGCGGATCGCGTCGGCTTCGGACCGGTCGGCAGCCGGCACACCGACCGCGTCGGCGAACACGACATCCGTGTGCCCTGGCGCGGCCTGCGCCCGGTCCAGTGCTCGCTGCAGTGCTGCGGCAAGGTACCTCGACTGCGGCTCGACCGTCGTGTCACCCCAAGGGCGGGAGGTACGACCGTCCTGGGTGGCCGCATACCCGGCGATCTCCGCGTACACATACGGTGCGCCGCGCCGTAGCGCGTGTTGCTCTTCTTCCACCACGAAGATGGCGCCGCCCTCGGCGGGGACATATCCGGCGGCATCGGCGTCGAAGGGCAGATATGCGCGTTCGGGGTCCGTCTGCCGACTCATCCATCCGCTGCGGCGCGAGGCGGTGAGCGCGTAAGGGCACAGTGGCGCCTCGGTGCCGCCGGCCAGGACGACGTCGGCGGCGCCGCGACCGATCGCGCGCGCGGCGTATCCGAGGCTGTCCAGGCCGCCCGCCGCTTCGGCGACGAGCACGCTCGACGGACCCTTCATCTGATGCAGAATGGAGGTTTGCCCAGCGCTTGCCGCATAGAACCAGGCGATCGATTGATAGGTGCCGACGGTGTGCGTCGATCCTGACCACAGCCGCTGCATCTCCCGCTGGCCGAACTGATTTCCGCCCGTCGAGGCCGCCAGGGCCACCGACTGCCGGTACGGATCGACGGTGGACGGATCGAGCTCGGCATCGGTCAAGGCCTGTGCTGTCGCCGCCAGCGACATCCACGTCCACCGGTCGGTCTGCACGATCAGACGGCGATCCAGGTAATCCTCCGGCACGAAGTCACGGACCTCTCCGGCCAGCGTGGTCGAGTACGCGGAGGCATCGAAATGCGTGATCGGTGCGATCCGATTCTCGCCTGCCACAACGGTTTTCCAGTGTTCGCTCGCCGAGTTTCCACTCGGGGCGACGACACCGATCCCGGTGATCACTGCGCGGCGGTTCATCGCGCTCTCTGCGCGGTCGCGGCGCCATCGGTCGACGCTTCCGTGTCCACATGGCCGAGTTCGGGTCGCGGGGCGAGCGGCCCGAGATGAAAAACGATGCTCGCGGTCTCGGTCCCGGTATTGCGCACCCGGTGCCGGACACCGATCGGTACGAACAATCCCTGCCCCGTTGCCAGCGACCACTGCTCATCGTCGAGGTCGACGGTGAGGTCTCCCTGCACGCAATACAGGAACTCCTCCGAATACGGGTGATAGTGCTCGGCGATGCGCTCCCCCGGCTCCAGCGTGGCAACTCCGGTGAAACCAGACGTGCTGCCAACGGTTTTCGGACTCAGCACAGTCTTGATTTCACCGCCCCGGCGACGGTCTGCGGGCAGGTCGGCGATATCGATGCGAGCCGGCGGTAACTTCGTCATAGTCAAAATTCCTCTCGATGAGTGATGCGACATGGTGGCTTCGGGGGGCTTCTTGGTATGGCGGTCAGGCACGCGGCGGCGCGCCGACGAGATGTCCTTCGACCTTTTCCTTGATGAGCTGCATCTGGATCACGCTGTTGGTGTTGATGCGATCGGTCATCCCGGCGTCGTCGATCGGCGCACCCGGACGCATATGAAAGTCCTGAACCCAAGTCATCCGCGTACCCGACCCGGACTCGGCATAACTCCAATGGATCTGCATGTACTCGAACGGGCCGGTCTCCACCCGATGCGCGTCCACGGTCCGATTCACCCGATCAACGGTCCGCTCACTGACCCAGCTCCACACCTGCCCCGCCTCGTCCGGATGCATCGTGAGCCGGAAACGAACCGTGTCACCGTCCTCCGCGAGAACATCGACCGCGGCATACTCGGAGAACAAATCCGGCCAGGACCGAACATCATTGGTCGAATCCCACACCACCTCGAGCGGCGCATCGATCAGGATCGAATTCTCTGTATGACCCGACATCACGCGGCCTCCTTGATAAAAGCGAACTCGACGAACCGAACCACGTCACCACCGGTCATCCCGAGCAACTGGGCAGGCAACCTGACATCGAAATCACGTTCCACAACACTCTGAATCTCGAAGACCGCCAACGAATCCACACCAATCTCCTCCAGAGTCAGCGCGTCCGCCCTCTCCAACTCCTCCGGACCGATGTCGACCCCGACATGCTCGTCCAAGACCGCGCGCAACGTCTCGATGGTGAATACATCCGACATTTACTTCTCTTCCTTCCCTCGTGTAGTGAAACCCGAAGCCGATCGGTTCGGGATCTCCAGCCTCGGACCGGATTCCGGTGTCCAGCTGTAGAACATGCGAGCCCGCGCATCCTCCGGCGATTGCCAGTTCGGGAGGTAGGGCGAGACGAACTCGCGCAACCGGGCACTCACCCGGGCGAACTCCGGATGCCGCGCAGCCCTGCCGATCGCGGCACCACCGGGCTCCTCGGTCTCCACCAAATGCACATACAGATCATCCAGAGCCCACAGCTCACGCCGGGTCACACCCGCAATCGCCGGCAGATCCGTCAACGAATCGGACTCAGCGAAAATCTCGCCAACGTTGAAAATAGCGTCCGGACGTACATGAGCAACGATCAGCGAACGATGTGGAATCACCATCGACCTTCTCCTACTTGAGCTTTGGTGGGGAACATGGAACCCGATATCTGTCTTTCCGGGATACAACAAACCTACGAGTTGAGACCGGTCGGTATCCATCACCCTCGAGGCCCTCCGACTCGTCCCCAGGGTGAAGACAATCAACACCTGAGGTGATGTCCGGCGGTGGGACACTTTTTGATGACTCTCTCGGTGCCGTTGCGCGCCACACCGTCGAAGCGGTGTTAACAATGAATGCCGACGACGCGATTCGCCGACACGAGAATGGACGGAGAAATGATCCAGCGGATTGCCATAGTCAATAGAGGCGAACCAGCAGTGCGTCTGATCCGGGCTGTCCGCGAGCTCAATGCCGAGTACGACCACGGGATCCGCACCATCGCCCTGCACACCCATGCCGAGCGGCGTGCGCTGTTCGTTCGCCAGGCCGACGAGACCGTCACGCTGCGGCGCAACGGCGCCACCAATCCCTACCTCGACCACGCCGAGCTCGAGCGCGCGTTGATCGAGGCCGCGGCCGACGCGGTCTGGGTGGGCTGGGGCTTCGTGGCCGAGGACCCGGTGTTCGCCGATCTCGTCAGCAAGCTCGGCATCACCTTCATCGGTCCGTCCTCGCACGCCATGCGCCTGCTCGGCGACAAGATCGAGGCCAAACTGCTGGCCGAGAAGGTCGGGGTCCCGGTCGCGCCCTGGTCCGGTGGGCCGGTCGAGACCGGCGCCGACGCCCGCCGGCACGCACACGCGATCGGCTATCCGCTGATCGTCAAGGCCCGCTCGGGCGGCGGCGGCCGCGGCATCCGCAAGGTGTACGCCGAGGACGAACTGGATCTCGCGCTCGAGCGCACCCAGCGCGAGGCCGAACGTTCCTTCGGCGACCCCGTCGTGTTCCTGGAACGCCTGGTTACCGGCGCCCGCCACATCGAGGTCCAGGTGATCGCGGACAGCCACGGCACGGTGTGGGCGCCCGGCGTGCGGGACTGTTCCATCCAGCGCAAGAACCAGAAGGTGATCGAGGAATCCTCGTCTCCGGTGGTGACCAAGGACGAGGCCGATCACCTGCGCAAGGTGTCCGCCGACCTGGTGAAGGCGGCCGGCTACTGCGGCGCCGCCACCGTCGAATACCTCTACCAGCCCGACGAGCGGCGCTTCACCTTCCTCGAGGTGAACACCCGCCTCCAGGTCGAGCACCCGATTACGGAGACCACCACCGGCCTCGACCTGGTCAAGCTGCAGATCCACGTGGCGTCCGGTGGCACGCTCGACGGCGAATGCCCGACGGAGTTCGGCCACGCGATCGAGGCCCGGCTCAATGCCGAGGACGCCGACAACGGTTTTGCTCCGGCACCCGGCCGGCTGCAACTGCTCAGGTTCCCGCTGGGCTCGGGCCTGCGGGTGGACACCGGCATCGCCGAGGGCGACGTGATCCCGCCGGACTACGACTCGATGGTGGCCAAGGTGATCGCGTGGGGCCGCGACCGCGACGAGGCGCTCGCCCGGCTGCGCACCGGGCTGCGCGAGACCACGGTCGTCGTCGAGGGTGGCACCACCACCAAGTCGTTCCTGCTGGACCTGCTGAGCCGCCCCGAGTTGATCTCCGGCGAGGCCGATACCGGCTGGCTGGATCGGACCGGCGCGGGCACCGCGGACGGCCCGACCGCGGTCGCCGATGTCGCGCTGCTGGCCGCCGCCATCGACACCTACGACACCGAGGAAGCGCACGAGCGTGCCGCCTTCCTCTCCTCCGCACGCGGCGGCCGCCCACGGGCCAGGCACGCCATCGGGCGGACGGTGGAGCTGTCCTATCGCAACCAGCCCTACACCCTGGTGGTCGGCCAGGTGGGCCCGCGGCGCTACCAGGTGAGCGGCGATTCCGGTGATCTGGAGGTCGTCGTCGATCGGCTGGGCGCCTTCGAAAGCCGTTACGCGATCGCTCACCGCCGCCACCACGTCGTCTCGGTGGCCGGGCCGACCGGCTACCTGGTCGAGGTGGATGGCGTCGGCCATCAGATCAGTCAGGACGAGGCCGGCATTGTGCGGGCGCCCGCGCCCGCCGTCGTGGTGGCGGTTCCGGTCGCCGTCGGCGACGAGGTCGAGGCCGGCGCCACCCTGGTGGTGCTGGAATCGATGAAGATGGAGACCGCGGTCCGCGCCCCCGGTCCGGGTCGGGTCCGGGAACTCAACGCCGTGGTGAACTCGCAGGTGGATGCCGGTGCGCCGCTACTGCGGGTGGACGCCATCGATACCGGTGACGCCCTCGGGAGCGCCGCCGAGAGCCGCCGCGTGGAGTTCGCGCCGCTCGAGCAGATCCGCGGCGACGCCCGCTCCGAGGCCTTCGCGCGGCTGGACGCCCTGAGCACCCTGCTCACGGGTTACGACGTCAGCGCCGCTCGAGCCCGCACGCTGCTCGAGGAGTACAACGAGCTGCGCAACGAGCTGTCGGAGGACGACCCGGAGCTGACCGGGGCGGAACTGGCGATCCTGACCACCTTCGCCGACGTCTGCGAGCTGTCCCGCAACCGCCCGACCATCGGCGAGAGCGAGGTGGCCGACCCCGTGCACAGCCCGCGCGAGCACTTCCACTCGTTCCTGCAGTCACTCGATGTGGATGTGCAGGGATTGCCGGAGTCCTTCCGCGCCAGGCTTTCTCGTGCGTTGGGACACTACGATGTGACCTCGCTCGACCGCACGCCCGAACTGGAGGAGGCGGTCTATCGCCTGTTCCTGGCCCTGCAACGGATGGACAACCAGGTACCGGTGATCGCCGGGGAACTCGAGCGCTGGCTGGCCAATGCCGACGAGCGCACCGCGGAGGTGCCCGAGCTGAGGGAGGTGCTCGACCGTCTCATCCTGGCCACGCAGTTGCGTTACCCGCTGATCGGCGACGTAGCACGCACCCTGCGCTTCCGGGTATTCGACGAGCCGCTGATCCGCGTGGCCCGCGAGGATGTGTACGACAAGGTGCGCGGCAGCCTCGCCTACCTGGCCCGGCGGCCCGGCGCCTCCTTCTACGCGCGGCGCGTCGCGGCCATGGTCGACGCCCCGGAACCGTTGACCGGCCTACTGGGGCAATACATCTCGGATCCGAACCCACTGCTCGAGGTGATCACCCGGCAGTACTACCGGATCCACGACCTCGACGATGTGATGGCCTTCGACCGCTCGGGCCGGCACCTGGTGACCGGCACGTTCGAGCTCGCCGGGGAGCGGCTGCACCTGGTCTCCACGGTTGCCGAACATGCCGACCTGCCGGCCACGCTCGATGTCGTGGCCGACGTGGCGGGGCCGAATGTGCCGAATCTGGTTGTCGACGTGTACATTTCGTGGCCCGATGCACCGGCCGACGGGGACGAGCTGTCGGCGACGCTGCGCACCGAACTGGAAGCGCATCCGCAATCGGGCACTTGGCGGCGTATCTCGGTGGCGGTCCTGGACGGCGACACCGCCGACGTCCGGCACGTCACCTTCCGCCGCACGAAATCCGGTCTCTCCGAAGACCTCATCATCCGCGACATGCATCCGCTCACCGGGCAGCGCCTGGACCTGTGGCGGTTGAAGAACTTCAACGGCACCCGTCTGCCCGCGCCGTCCGGCATCTATCTGTATCACTCTGTCGCCAAGCACAATCCGGCCGACGAGCGGTTCATCGCACTTGCCGAGGTACGCGACTTTTCCGCCAAGCGTGACGAGAACGGCGAGATCGTGACCGTACCGGCGATCGAGCGCAAGATCGCGGCGTGCCTCGACGGCATCCGCCGGGCGCAGACGCAGCGTGAGCCGAAGCGGTTGGACCACAACCGGATTGCGCTGTTCGTCTGGCCGGTGATGGAGATCCCCAACGACCGCATCGAGGTGATCGCGCGCACCATCGCGCCACTGACCCTGGGCGCCGGACTGGAGGAGATCACCGTCATCGGCCGCCTCTCGACGGGCCCCGACGACACGATCCGTGATGTGGCGCTGCGCTTCTCGTATCATTCGAGCGACGAGATCAGTTTCGCGATCACTGAGCCGCCCACCGATCCGCTGCGCCCCCTCGACGAGTACGCCCAGCGGGTGCAGCGTGCCAGGGCTCGCGGCACCGTCTATCCGTACGAACTGATCCCGCAGCTGACCCGCGGTCTCGGCAGCTTCACCGAGCTCGACCTCGACTCGTCCGGAAAGCTGGTGCCGGTGGACCGCCCGTACGGCCGCAATACGGCCGGCGTGATCGTGGGGCAGGTGACTACGATCACCGACCGCTATCCCGAGGGCATGACCCGTATCGCCCTGTTCGGCGACCCGACCAAGGCGCTGGGAACCGTCGCCGGGAACGAATGCGCACGCGTGGTCGCCGCCATCGATCTCGCGGAAAGCCTTGGCGTGCCGGTGGAATGGTTCACCCTGTCCTCCGGTGCCACCATCTCGATGGACAGCGGCACCGAGAACATGGACTGGGTGTCGCGCGCATTGCGCCGGATCATCACCTTCACCCAGGGCGGCGGCGAGATCAACATCATCGTCGCGGGCATCAATGTCGGCGCCCAGCCGTATTGGAACGCCGAGGCGACCATGCTGGCGCACACCAAGGGCATTCTGGTGATGACTCCCGACAGCGCGATGGTGCTCACCGGCAAGCAGTCGCTGGACTACTCCGGTGGTGTCTCGGCCGAGGACAACTTCGGCATCGGCGGCTACGACCGGGTGATGGGCCCGAACGGCGAGGCGCAGTACTGGGCGCCGAACCTGACCGCCGCCTGCGACATCCTGTTCGCGCACTACGAGCACGCGTATGTCGCTCCGGGCGAACGTTTCCCGCGTCGGGCGGTCACCACCGATCCGGTCGACCGCGACGTGCGCAGCTACCCGCACGTGCACCGCTCCAGCGACTTCAGCGTCGTCGGCGACATCTTCTCCGCCGAGCAGAACCCGGAGCGCAAGAAGCCGTTCGATATCCGCACGGTGATGCGGTCGGTGGTCGACCAGGACCACACGGTGTTGGAGCGGTGGGCGGACATGGCCGGCGCCGACACCGCGGTGGTGTTCGACGCCCATCTGGCCGGCTATCCGGTGACCGTGGTGGGCTTCGAATCTCGCACGATCCAGCGCAAGGGCTGGGTCCCGGCCGACGGCCCGGACACCTGGACCTCGGGAACCCTCTTCCCGCAGTCGTCGAAGAAGACGGCCCGCGCGATCAACGCCGCCAGCGGCAACCGGCCCGTGGTGATTCTGGCGAATCTCTCCGGTTTCGACGGCTCGCCCGAATCACTGCGCAACATCCAACTGGAATACGGCGCCGAAATCGGCCGCGCGATCGTCAATTTCGACGGCCCGATCGTGTTCTGCGTGATCTCGCGCTACCACGGCGGAGCGTTCGTGGTCTTCTCCGGCGCACTCAACGACAATATGGAGGTGCTCGCGGTCGAAGGCTCGTTCGCCTCCGTGATCGGCGGCGCACCCGCGGCGGCGGTCGTGTTCTCCCGCGAGGTGAACAACCGCACCGCGGCGGACCCGGAAGTGCGCGCGCTCGAGCAGCGGATCGCCGCCGACGGCGCCGAAAGGGCCCGGCTGCGAGTCGAACTGGCCGCCCGGCAGGCCGCGGTGCGGTCGGACAAGCTGGGCGAGGTCGCCGCCGAGTTCGAGGCGATCCACACCATCGCCCGCGCCCGCGAGGTCGGTTCGGTGCACTCGATCATCCCCGCGGCGGCGCTACGCCCGCAGATCGTCGCGGCGATCGAGCGCGGCATGGCCGGCGCAGCGGCCTCCTAGCGTCCCGCGCCGGGAGTTGTCAGGCGTCCTCGATGCCCGATCGCTTCTCGACGACCCGCTCGAGGGCGCGCAGGTCGGCCTCCAGCTTTCGGAACAGCCAATAGATGGCCACGAACGCGAGCCCGGTGATCACGCACAACCACAGCACCGAATCCATGATCCGCGCACGCTCGTCCTGCCCGAGGAAGCTCAATCCGGTAACCACGGCGACCAGGGGCACCGATGCGGCGATGCCGAGGTACACCGTGCTTCTACGGCGCAGTGCGCGCAGGTGGGCGGCATCGCGAGCCGTCGTGCGGCCATGGCGCAAATAGATCGGGTACACGCAACGGACGATGTAGAACGCCTGCACGAAGAACGTGTAGGAAACCGCGAAGGCCGCACATACCAGCACGAACTCCGCCGAATGCACCAGCAGCCGCGGCGGAAGGCGGACCACCGTGCCGAGCAGGGCCACGAACACCCCCGCGCCGATCGTCCAGAACACCAGGGTGAACATCACGTCGAAGTCGGCCCAGAACAGGGTGAACGACCGGACCCGGGCCAGCAGCGCCTCGTCGTAACGTCTGCCCTTGCGCAGGCCGCGGGGCACCGCGATCAGATGCCGACAGATGTAGAACCAGCTCACGAGGGCCAGAGGCCAGGCGATCAGGTGGAAGATGTTCGTCAACCGTAAGAGCTCCGAGCGGGTGGGACCACCGGGCAAGAGCCCGCTGCCGAACTGCATGGTTTGCCCGTACAGGTAGCCCGCCGCCAGGCCGTCGGCGACCAACGCGATGAGCCACAGGATCGGGACGTAGTGAGGCGAAAGCCGTGCCCGCCAACTGTTCTCCGGTGGATAGACGAGGTCACGGGCCCGCTCGTCGAGGCACAGATCGAACTGCAGAGCCAATTCCGATCCGCTGCCGTAGCGGTGCTCGCGGTCCGGCGACAAGCAGGTCAGCAGCACCTGCCGCAGCGCGGCAGGGCAATCGGAGGGAACCTCGGACAGGAACCGCGGATCGATGGGCCGGCGGCGCAGTTCGAGCATGCGGCCCAGCGATGTCTCCGACATGCCGGCGAATTCCTCGTCGGCGAACGGGATCCGTCCGGTGAGCAGCGCCCACAGCATGACGGCCAACGCGTAGATGTCGCTGCGCGTGTCGAGGTCCCCGGCGGTCGCCGGTAGCTCCGGATGGCACGCTTCGAGCTGTTCGGGTGACATGTAGGCCAGCGATCCGCCGAAGTACGCCAGCGGGCTGGTGCCCCGGATGTGCTGGCTGAAGCTGACATTGAAGTCGGCGAGCTTGGGTATGCCGTCGGCACTCAGCAGCACGTTCGCCGGTTTGATATCGCGATGCAGCACCCCGCGTCCGGCGGCGTGCCCGAGCGCATCGGCGAGTCGACACCCCAGCCACGCGACCGTTTCCGGCCACGTCATCGCCGCGATCCGGGCCCGCACCACCGAATCGGTGGCACGAACCTCGCCCTTGTCCTCGAGAACCCCGTCGACGGCATCGAGCAGCACCCGCCCACTGCGGGCATCAACCGGGGTCGATCGCAGCCGATTCAGCACGTCGAGCAGTGTGCCGCCCGGCAGGTACTGCATGTAGAGCAGCTTGAGCTCGCCGTCGGCGATCAGTCGCTGGTCGAAGATCCGCACGATGTACTCGTGGTCCAACTGGGCCAGGGTCTCCGGCTCGGTGCCGTGGTTGTGCGAGATCTTCACCGCGACCAGCCGCTGCATCGAGCGCTGCCGCGCCAGATACACGCGAGCGAACGCACCCTCCCCGATCATCGTCAGCAGGTCGAAGTCCCCCACCCGGTCACCCGGATTGATAGCCCCCAGAGCGACCTGCGCGCTCGGGCGAGCAACCATCGTGCTGCGATAGTCGGTCGTGTCCAGCTCGACCGGAGCCCGGCCGATCTCCGTGGCTTCGGGCTCGGCAGCCCCGGCTTCGGTCGGCTCCTCACCCGCAACCGGCTGCGAGCCGCGGCGCAGGGCGTGGTATTCCTCGTAGACCAGGTCCGCAGGCAGTGGGCCGCTCCGCAGCTCGGCGTACTGCTCGCAATACTCGGCCAGGCGCTTGGGAAAGTGATGCCGAACCCAGCGATTCTCCAGGTCGACCTTGATCAGTTCCACCAGCACCGCACGCCGCTCGGCATCGGCGTCGGGCAGGTACGCCGACAAGTCGGGCGGACACCCTGACGCCGCCCACGCCTGCTCGAATCGGGCCGCGGCCGCAGCAAGCGCCGTGCGGCTCCGTTCGGCCGGATCGATGATCAGATCCTCGAAAGGCTCATGCACCACATCGGTACCCCGAGACGTGAATCCCCGAGGTGTGGCCCCACGCGACGTTCGACAACCACACCTGAATATGCGACACAGCTTCGGTGCCATCCCCTCACCGGCACCTCCAAAGCCTATCGCGCAACCATCGAGCACACACCGATGCGCGAGGCCCTCAAGCCTTCAACCGGGGGAACAACGCCTCCGCGTTGCCACGGTCGATGGCCGTGCGCAGGGAGTCGTCCAGCGGGTAGTTCTCGTATTCGTGATTGATGAAGTCGACCGCGGCGGGAGGCGCGAAGGGGAAGTCGCTGCCGTAGGTGATGTGGTCGGGTTCGGCGACCGCCAGCAGGCTCGGTAGTGCCGCGGGAGAGGCAGACAGGGCGACGTCGTAGTAGAACCGTTTCAGCACGGTCGGGTCGACGGCGGTATCTTCGGCCGGAATTGGCTGCTGCGCAGATGTTTTCGCGACGAACATCGCCAGGAGGATCCGAGAGGCGATGTAGGGGACGAATCCGCCGGCGTGGGCGAGAATGAATTTGATGCCGGGATACCGGTGCATGGCGCCGGACAGGATGAGGCTGAGCGCCGTGCGGGTGGTGTCGAGCAGGAAGTCGGCCGCGAAGCTCGGGATGCCCGGCACCGGCGCGGCCGGCAATTCACCCGGGTGAATGAAGACCACGCTCTCGCGCTCATGCAGCAGTTCCAGCAGTGGTGTGAACTCCGGGTCCCCGAGGTATCGGCCATCGTTGTTCGCCAGCAGCACGATTCCGTCGGCGTGCAAGGTGTCGAGCGCGTATTCGGCCTCGGCCAGCGCGCCGTCCACGTCCGGCAATGTCAGCGTGGCGAAGAGCCCGAACCGGTCGGGTCGCCGCCGCACGATCTCCGCGCCGTATTCGTTCACCTCACGGGCACAGGTCCGGGCTTCGGTCCTGTCTCCCAGGCAGACCCCCGGTGTGGACAGCGACAGGATGCCGGTCCGGATGCCGCGGCGATCCATGAAATCCACGGCCTCGGATTCCGACCACGATGGTAGATCGATGCCGCCGGGACGAATTCCCCTGGCGTGCAGCAAGTCCGCGTATTTCGGCGGCACGAGGTGTTGATGGGTGTCGATGCGGTTCCCGTGTCCCACGGTTCTCCTCCTTCAGGGACGATTCACGGTCGGCGAAATATTCGGCTCGCCGCGCAGTGCGAGCCGAAGCTACGGGTCACCCGTCCACTGCCTGTGCGAGCCGGGGAAGCTGTCGTAGCGGGTTGAGCCGTTCGACCTCCATACGCTGATAGGTATCGAAGATATCGCTCAGCCCCGGGGCAGGATCGTGGGTCCCCGATTGCGGGAGTGTCATGGCACTGAACGGCCAATCCGAGCCGAAGACGATGTGGTCGCGAGCGGTGACCGCGAGCACGCTCGACATGGCCGCGGCCGAGCCGCTCAGCGCCGTGTCGTAGTAGAAGTTCGAGATCTGCCCTGCGGTATCCAGCAGCGAGGGCTTCGGCCACCCCTGCGGCCACATCTGCCCCACCACGGTTTCCGAGGCCACCCCGACCCGCCAGGACAGGAAGGGCAGGGTGCCTCCGGCGTGGGCGAGTTGGAAGCGAATATTCGGGTACCGCTGGGTCACCCCGGTGAGCATCATCATGGTGGCGGCACGGGTGGTGTCGAAGGTGAATTCCTCGAGGAAATCCGGCAGCGGCAGCGCAGGTTTCGCGGTTCCGGGGATGGCCGCGGGATGGACGAAGACATACGCGCGGCGTTGTTCGAGCGCGATCATCAGCGGTTCGAAACGCGGATCGCCGAGGTAGACGCCGTCGTAGGCCGACAGCAGGATGACCCCATCCAGATGCAGGTCGTCCAAGGCGTGGATCGCCTCCTCGATGGCGGCCGGGATGTCGGGCATCGGCAGTACCGCGAACGCGCCGAAGCGGGTCGGGTCGGATTTGAAAAGCCCTGCCGCATAGGTGTTGCAGTAGCGGGCCATGTCGGCGGCTTCCTTGCCGGACAGGAACGATACGCCCGGGTCGGACACCGAAAGCGCTTGCGCCTGAATGCCGTAGTAGTCCATGAACGCGATCGCGGCTTCCGGCGACCACTCGGGCGTCGGGTAGCCACCGATGGTGAGGTGCCCGTGCTCGAGCAGTGCGGCGCGGTACTCCGGCGGCAGGATATGCGCATGCAGATCGATGCGGTAGGTGCCGGTGGGCGCGGGCTGCTGGGCGCGGGCAGGAACCGCCAGGTCGATCGGCACGGCCGCAGCGGTTGCCGCGGCGCCGAGCGTACCGGCGACAACGCCGCCCAGAACCCGGCGGCGGCTCATCGTCGCCGGCGGCTGCGGGAAGGATTCGCGCACTTCGTTCATCGCTTTCTGAATGGGGAATTGCGGGGCGGGAGGGCGAAATCGTGTCTGATGGATTTCTCAGATATGATTCGCGTACCGTTTTCGACCGGAAGTGAGACCATGGCAGCCGAACCCGTCACTCGGAATCGCGTCGACCGGCGGCGCGAGCGCACTCGCAATGCGCTGCTCGGCGCAGCACGGAAGCTCTTGTCGGAGGGGCGATCCGCGGTCAGCATTCAAGAGATCACCGACGCGGCCGATGTCGGTTTCGGATCCTTCTACAACCACTTCGACTCCAAGGAACAGCTCTTCGACGAGGCGGTGCGCTCGGCCCTGCAGGTCTATGCCGAGCTGCGTGACGGCATCGTGGAGCTCTACGACGACCCGGCCGAGGTGTTCGCGGTCAGCTTCCGGATGACCGGGCGGCTGCAGCGGCAGATGCCGGAAATGGTGAAGGTGATCCTGCATTCCGGCATGTCGATCCTGCTGCGCGAGGAGGGCCTGGCCCCGCGCGCCCGCCGCGACATTCTCGCCGCGCAGGAGGCGGGCCGCTTCGAGCCGATGGATGCGGATATGGCGATCATGGCGGCCGGCGGTGCCCTGCTGGGCCTGCTGCAGCTGCTGGACGCCCAGCCCGACGCCGACGCCGACGCCCGCACCGACGAGATGACCTTCCACATGCTGCGCATGTTCGGCATGAACAAGCGCGCCGCGCAGAAGCTCACCAGCAGTCCGCTGCCGCAGCTGCCGCAGCTGCCGGAATCCTGAGGTCACCCCGCCCGGCCGCCGATCAGGTCGAGGGCGATATCGACGATCATGTCCTCCTGCCCGCCCACCAGGCCGCGCCGACCGGCCTCGGTCAACAGGTCGCGGACATCGACTCCATAAGTGGCGGAAGCCTTTTCGGCGTGCCGAAGAAAGCTCGAGTACACGCCCGCGTAGCCCAGGGTGAGCGTCTCGCGGTCGACCTGCACGGGCCGGTCCAGCAGCGGGCGGATCAGATCGTCCGCCGCGTCGGTCAGCTGGTTCAGCGCCGCCCGGTGTTTCCAGCCGCTGAGCTCGGCGACGGCCGCGAACGCCTCCAGCGGCGTATTGCCCGCTCCCGCACCGAGACCCGCCAGCGACGCGTCGACGCGAACAGCGCCCTCTTCCACGGCGACCACGCTGTTGGCAACGGACAGCGAGAGATTCTGGTGCGCGTGGATGCCGATCTCGGTGGCCGGCTCCAGCACGTCGCGATAGGCCCGCACCCGGTCACGGACCCCGGCCATGGTCAGCCTGCCACCGGAGTCGGTGACGTAAACACAGTGCGCGCCAAACGATTCCATGAGCTTCGCTTGGTCCGCGAGACCGGCCGGGGTGTTCATGTGGCTCATCATCAGGAAGCCGGACACGTCCATGCCCAGATCGCGGGCGCAGGCGATGTGCTGGGCCGCGATATCGGCCTCGGTGCAGTGGGTGGCCACCCGCACCGAGCGCACGCCGAGGTCGTGGGCGCGGCGCAGATCGTCGATGGTGCCGATACCGGGTAGCAGCAGCGTGGTGAGCCGGGCGCGGGTGAGCACACCGGCCGCCGCTTCCAGCCACTCCCAGTCGGTGTGGCTGCCAGGACCGTAGGTCAGGCTGCCGCCGTGCAGGCCGTCGCCGTGCGCGACCTCCACCGCGTCGACACCGGCGGCATCCAGTGCAGCTGCGACGGCGGCGACGGTTTTCGGCGTGATGCGGTGCCGCAGGGCATGCATGCCGTCCCGCAGCGTCACGTCCTGGAGGAAAATTTCTGTCATCGGACACTCTCCAGGGTGGTGGCGGCGATGCGTTCGGCGACGCGCACGGCGGCCGAGGTCATGATGTCGAGGTTGCCGGCGTAGGCGGGCAGATAGTGTGCGGCGCCTTCGACTTCGAGGAATACCGAAACCTGGTGGGTGACAACGGCGTCACCGACCAGAGTATGCAGCGGCGCCCCCGGGGCGACCGGCGTGATCTGCACGGCCTGCTTCAGCCGGTAACCCGGCACGTACGCGGCGACATCGGCGATCATGCGCTCGATCGAATCCCGCACGGCCGCATGGGTTCCCGGATCCGGGTCGCCGATCAGCGCCAGCACGGTGTCGCGCATGATCAGCGGCGGTTCGGCCGGATTGAGGACGATGATGGCCCGCCCGCCGGTCGCCCCGCCGACGGCTTCGATGGCGTGCGAGGTGGTCTCGGTGAACTCGTCGATATTGGCGCGAGTGCCCGGACCCGCCGACTTCGAGGCGATGGACGCGACGATCTCGGCATACGGCACCTCGGTGACGCGGGCGATGGCGGCGACGATCGGAATCGTGGCCTGTCCCCCGCAGGTCACCATGTTCACGTCGGGCGCGTCCAGGTGCTGGTCGATATTGACCGCGGGCACGACGAACGGGCCGATCGCGGCCGGAGTCAGGTCGATCAGCCGCTTGCCGTACGGTTCGAGCGCGCCGGCGTTGGCGCGATGCGCACCGGCGGACGTAGCGTCGAAAACGATCTCGATCTCGTCGAAGTGCGGCATGGCGATGAGTCCTTCGACGCCCCTGGCCGTCGTGGGCACGCCCATCCGGTCTGCGCGGGCCAGACCGTCGGAGGCCGGATCGATGCCGACCATGGCGGCCATGTCCAGCGTCTCGGAGTGGCGCAGTACCTTGATCATCAGATCGGTGCCGATATTGCCCGAGCCAATGACGGCGACCTTGGTGCGGTGACTCATTGTTCCTCCTCCAACGTGAATTCGACGGTGCCGAGTGTTCTTGCGCCGCTGAACAGTTCGGAGTGCACCCGGGCGCCCGGACGCAGCGGGGCCATCGGTCCGAGCGCGCCGGAGAGCACGATCTCCCCGGCCCGCAGCGGGTCGCCGAATTCGCGGGCGGTGCGGGCCAGCCAGGCGAGCGCGTTCAACGGGTCACCGAGGCAGGCGGAGCCCGTTCCGGTCGAGACGATCTCGCCGTCGATCGCCATGGTCATCTCGACTTCCCACGGATCGAACTCGTCCAGGGAAAGCCGATCGGAGCCGAGCGCGAACCATCCGCTGGACGCGTTGTCGGCGACGGTATCGGCGAAGGATATGTCCCAGTCGGCGATTCGGCTGTCGACGATCTCGACCGCTGGGACCGCGTACGCCACGGCTCCCCGCACGGTGAGCGCGTCGAGCTGATCGAGATCGAGATCCGCGCCGAGCACGAAGGCCAGTTCGGCTTCGACCTTGGGTTGCAGCAGCCGAGGACGATGCGGCGCAGGGGTTTCGGAGACATTCATGTCATCGAACAAGACGCCGAAGTCCGGCTGGTTCACCCCGAGCTGCTGCTGAACGGCGGGCGAGGTGAGGCCGATCTTGCGGCCGACGATGCGCGCACCGGATTCGACGCGGCGACTGGTGCCTATGCGTTGCACCGCGTAGGCCAGCTCCACATCGTCGGGGCCGATGAGGTCACGGACGGCCGGAACCGGTACCCCGGTCCGTGTCGCGGCGGACAACCGCTCCGCCGCGATGAGGACCGCGGATGGATGGGTCGCAATGGATGTCATCGAGCCTCCTCGAGGTGGCGGTCCTGTGCCGTGAAGGGACCGAAGTGTGTTGGCGCCAATCCGATTCCACGGGTCGATCCGAGGACCTGCCGAAGCAGCTCGGTGGCCAGCGGGCCGCCGTGCCCGGCCGCGGCGGTGCCGAAGACGAACCTGTCCGGGCGTAGCAGCACGAGCCCGCGGGCGCCGACGCCGGCCTTGCCGAACCACCGGGTCAATGCACCGGTGTGGTCCTCGACGTCCGTGTGGTCGTGTCCCGCGGAGCGGCCGTCGCCCACCACGCCCTGTGGACGGCCTCCGAAGGGGTAGACGGTGATGAACCGCGTGCCCAGTGCCCGCAGCGCTGCGAGGTTGTCCGCGTCGAACGCTGTGCGGGGGTCCATTCCGTAACCGAGCACCGCGAATCCGAGCCCGAGCACATCATCGAGACGCTGATGGTGGCCGGCGTAAGTGCGTACCTCCGGCTGAGGAGAAAGGGTGCCCTCGACCCCGCGCAGCCCGAGCCGATGGCGGGGCAGTCCGAGGTAGGCGTCGTTCCGGAATCGCGGTCGCGGCTTCATCTTCGCCGCGCGAATCCAGCCGCCCAGCCCGGGGACACGCAGCGCGGTGGCGAGCGCGAGGTCTCGGCCCGCGGCCAGCAGCTTGTTGTCGATGGAGACGAAGCTCTTGTTGAACACCGAAAAGTCGATCATGGCTTTGGCATGCGGCGCACGTTCCGATTCATAACTGTTCAGAATCGCCTGGCTCGCACCGTGTTCGATGACCGCGGTGAGCTTCCACGACAGGTTGTCCGCGTCCCGGACCCCGGAGCCCATGCCCTGGCCGACGAACTGTGGGGTCATGTGCGCGGCGTCGCCCGCGATGAGGATCCGGCCGACTCGCCACCGGTCGGCGACGACTGCGTTGAAGGTGTAGACCAGCTTGCGCAGCACCCTCACCTCGTCCGGATCGACGTAGCGAGCGATGTGGCGGCGGACGGTCTCCGGATCCTCCATCTCTTCCTTCGTCTGCGAATCGGTCAGCATGAACTCGAAGCGGTGATGCCCGCCCGGCTGCGGACAGGACACGATCGGCAGCTCGGGATCACAGACGAAGTTGAAATAGGGCAGATGCCGGAACGCGTCCACGCCGTCCTTGGCCTCGAGGTCCACCACCAGCCACCGCTCGGGAAAACTGGTGCCGGTCATGTCGATTCCCAGCTTGGTCCGTACCACGCTGCGGCCGCCGTCGCAGCCGACCAGGAACTTGGCCTGCACCCGCTCGGTGGTGCCCGCATCGATGTCGGCTTCCTGCTTGCCGTACCCGGTACCCCGGCACTCGGCGTGCTCGACGGTGACGCCATCGGCATCTTGGTCGAAGTCGACGACCGCCCGGCCGCGGCGCACGGTCACGTGCGGATACTCACCCAGCGCGCATTCGAGGGTGTTTTCCAGGTACGGCTGGTACAGGAAGTTCACCACCGGCCAGCTCAGTGGCCGCTCGATCTGCTTGAACTGCACCAGCACGTGGCCGTCGCTGCGTACCCATTGCACGGCGGAGTCGACGTTCATGTCGGCCGCGAGTTCTTCTGCGGCACCGGCGGTTTGGAAGATCCGCATGCATTCGTCATCGGTGTAGACCGCGCGCGCCAGGCCGTAGTACTCCGGTTCGCGTTCGAGTACCAGCACGCTGATCCCGCGCCGACCGAGCAGATTGGCCAGGGTCAGACCGGTCGGACCGAGGCCGACGACCACGACGTCGTAGTCGATGGTGTTCATCGTGACAATCCTTCTGCGAGCTGAGGAACGGTGATCTCCGGTGTTCTGACCGAACGCAGGGCCTGCCGGAACTGGGCGAACTTGTCCAGCACGGTCTCTCCCACCGGGGTGTGCCCCCAGATGCTGATGCCCTGGTATGTGGTGGGCTCCCAGGTGGATTCGAGTTCCGGGCCGATGACGATCGGGTTCCAGCCCACCTCGAGTTCGAAGCCCGACGGGGTCACGCTGTAGTACGACAGCTGCCGATCGTTGGTGTGCTGGCCGACCGACCACGCCATCCGGAAGCCCAGGCCCTTCACCCGCTGGAAGGAGGCGAGCATGTCGTCCAACGTCAGGGACTGGATATTGATGTGCTGCACCCGGGTTCGGATCGGATCGATCTTCACGCCGCGCAGATTGGCGATGGCAATGGAGTGGTGGCGCTCGTTGACCCGCAGGAAACGGATCTTCATCTTCAGCCCGGAGACGTTCTCGTCGATGTAATCCGACAACCGGGAGTCGAAGACGGTCTCGTAATAGCCGCGCAACGCCTCGGGCTCCCGCGAGACGATCGCGACGTGCCCCATGCCGGCCTCACCGGTCACCCAGCCGGAGCTGAGCATCCGCAAGGGCTCGGGGGTGGTCACCGGCACCGTGAAGATCTCCTGCACCATGCCTTTCGGCCCGGCGAAGCGCCACAACCGCTCCACTCCGCGCAGCGCCGCCTCGTCGGCGGTGCCCTCGGCGATCGGCACGCCGCGATCGGTGACCCGGGCGATGATGCGATCGAAGGTCTCGTGGTCATCGATCTGCCAGCCGAGTGCGGTCACGTCCTCAGCGGGACCACGCTGGACGAGGAAGCGACAGGTGTGGTCGTCGAGGCGGAAACGCAGCCCGACGCCGTCGAGGGCATCGACGTGCATCCCGATCGCGTCGGCGCCGAAGCGCCGCCAATCGGCTTGCCGATTCGATTGCACGACAATGTATCCCAGATGCACCGCGCCGAAGACCGAGCCGTCCGCGTTGGGACGCAGGAACTCGTTCACCGCTACGCCTCCAGAAAAGCGGTGGCCAGTGTGTTGAACAGGTCCGCGCGCTCCCACTGCACCCAGTGGCCGGTGTTGGCCGCCAGGTACAGGTCGCAGTTGGGCATGGCGTCGACCAGCATGCGACCGCCCTCGGGCCGGTTCACCTTGTCGTCGGTCCCCCAGACCACCAGCGTCGGATGTTCGATCTTGCGCAGACGCGAGTCGCGCGTGAAATCCATGCGCAACAGGGTGCGCAGCGCCAACGGCCCGGACGGCCGCCGCAGCGGCGGATTCGCCACCACGGCCGGATCGAGGCTGGCCTGATAGCGCGCCTCGATGAGCTCCTCGGGCACCGAATCACCGTCGAACACCAGGTATTCGCGAATAAAGCAAGTGAGCTTCTCCCGGCTCGGGCCACTGCCGGTGTAGTAATTCAGCAGCTGTTGAAGTCCGGCGGTGGGCAGTGCACGCGTGGTGCCCACACCACCGGGTCCCATGAGGATCAGCCGGTTCACCTTCTCCGGCCGGTCCATGGCCAGCCGCAATGCCGCAGCGCCGCCATAGGAGTTACCGATCAGATGTGCGGAGGCAATGCCGAGCTCGTCGAGCAGCCCGCCCACCGCCTGTGCGAGATCACCGAACGGGTCTGCCGGATCGATCCACTTCGACGACTGCCCGTATCCGGGCATGTCCGGCACGATGACATGGAACCGCTGCGCCAACGCCTCGATATTGCGCGAGTAGTTCGACATCCCGGACGCCCCCGGCCCGCCACCGTGCAGCAGCACCACCGCGGACCCGGAACCGGCCTCGTCGAAGTAGATCTGCCGTCCCCCGACCCGGACCGTCCGTCCGGTGCCGACGCCCTTGTCGATGCTTGTCATCTCCGCCTCCAGAACCTATGTTGATCAAATCATCAGTTGCGATGGCATCCCCTGTCAAGGCAATTCTGATAAGAGCATCAGAAGTGCTGGATATTGACAGATACCTCCGCATCCGGCGGCGGTGACCGGATCCAGGAGAAGGCCGGTAGGCCGTTACGAGAGCAATGTGCGCGGATCCTCACCCGGCCGGTGGCACGACCGGCCGGGTGGGAGCGAATTTCACCGTGGAAGGAGATCGTCGGAAGCCCGGGTGGCGTAGCGGGTCTCCAGTTCGCCGCACGCGTCTTCGAGGTAGGAGGCGAGGCGCTGGACGTGGGGTACAGATTCACGGCAGGCGATGAAGCCGAAGTTCATCCGCCCGTCGTAGGACACCGCCGTGATGTTCAGCGCCTCGCCCCTGAACAGCAGCGACAGCGGGTACAGTCCGACCATTCGCGCACCGGCCAGATACAAGGTCTGTTGTGGGCCGGGCACATTCGAAACAAGCTGCAGACCGACAACACGAATTTCATTGCGGCGCTGGCCCAGTGCGAAGTACTGCCTGGCCGTGGATTCCCATCGGCTTCGCGCTGCGTCACCTGCCGTTGCACCTCGTCGCGAAGATGAGCTGACTGCGGCGGACGAGCGATGTCATTTCCCGCGGATCACGGCGACCGAGCGCTCGACCGCATGAGCGTGGGCCGCGGTGAGCACTCGGGCCTGATCCTCGATCACGGCCGACATGCCGGGCGAAGCGAGCAACTCGGTCAGGTGGTCGCGGCTGCTCGCACCGATCAGGACCGCACCGTGGTAACGGCGGTGTGTCGGATTGTCTTGGGAGACACCGGGAGTCATGTGGGCGAGCGGGGTGTAGGGCAGGAACGTATACGTCCTGAGGTCGCGGGCGCCCGCCGCGTGCAGGGCGGGACCGAGCTCGTCATGGACGAAGCGGCGGAAGGCACGGCCACTCACGCCCGGCGTCGCCGCAGCAGCACGACGGTCCGATGCGGCACCGCATCGTCGTGGCCGGTGGTCCACCACCGGCCACCGCCCGGACCGGTCGGCTGGCCGAGGACGCGCTGAAAGATGTTCTGCTCGTCGAGGAAAACTCCCCGCATGTGCACCGGCACGGTCAGGGCCGCTACAGCCAAGCTTCGCAGCCGCACCTCGGCGAACCCGTCTACCCGCCACGCCGGGGCAACCAGCGTCCCGACCTGCGGTGTCGTCGGCCAGTACCCATGGTCGGAGGGCGAGAACCGACGCTGGATGTACTCGCGGATGTGCGGATGCCGCTTGACGATTTCGGCATGCGGCCCGGCCCAGTAGGCCGTGGCGACCTCGCGCGGCATGTCGTCGCGCAACGACACCGGATACAAGGCAGAGCTGGTGCGGAGGAAACCTGTCATCGTCGAGCCTCCTTCTCGGCCAGGTCCAGCCCCTCGGCGAATCGGCCACTGTGTGTCAACGACCGTGCGCCCAGCGAGATCTCCCTGCATGCCTCCTCCTAGTGATTATTAGGTCAGATATGACTCCAGCATCATGTGAGTTGCAACTGATAGCCACATCACACTTGATTGAATGAGTCAGTACATCGAAGGGTGTATGAGGTGACCGACAGCCTGCTGAGCGAACCTCTCGAGATCGGCCCCTTGGGGGGGCCGCGGGTCGCCTCTAACCTCCCTTACGCCAGCCTCTTCACCGAGGCCCTCGACATTCCGGTGATCGTGGTCGGCGGTTTCCACACCCGGGACGCCATGGAAGCGGCCATCACCAGCAGCAGCGCGAACGCCGTGTCGGCCGCCCGCGCCTTCACCGCCGACACCTACCTCTACCGCGCCGTCACCGGAGACAGTCTCGAGCACCCCATCTGCGGCTACTGCAACGGATGCATCGCGAGATTCAGCGGTCCCCGCATCGACTGCTACAGCGACGACATTCGCGCACAACGGGAAACCATGCTGCACGTCGCCCGTAGCGGGGCCAGCACGAAGGATGAACGATCAACCCGTAACCACCTGTGACGCTTCGGGTTCGCTATCTTCCGCGAACCGGTGCTCGGCACGGGTGAATTGCAGGATGCCGTCCTCGAGTCTGTGGTGTCGGAAGGTCGGCAGGTCGCGGAGGTAGTTCATCCGCAGCCGCCAGGGGGCGCGGTCGCCGCGGCTCGGGAAGTGGGCGCCGCCCCGGCGGAAATAGCCCGGAGTGAAGTCCGGGACAAACGGTGCGCGGACTGCGTCAGGGTCGTGGACAGGCGTCACGCTGGTATAGGCGCGCCTGTCGAGGTGGCGTAGGAGCCGGACGACGTAATCGCACACCAGATCTGCCTTGAGCGTCCAGGAGGCGTTGACGTAGCCGATGGTGAAGGCGAAGTTCGGGACGCCGGACAACATCATCGCCTTGTAGGCCAGCCGCCTCGGGACATCGACCGGTTCTCCGTCCACGCTTAGCGTGATGCCGCCAAATACCTGCAACTCCAAACCTGTTGCCGTCACAATGATGTCGGCAGGGACCTCGGCCCCCGACGTCAGCCGGACTCCCGATTCGGTGAGGGTGTCGATCCGGTCGGTGATCATCTCCAGCGCGCCGGTACGGATCGCCTCGAAAAGGTCGCCGTCGGGCACCAGGCACATCCGCTGATCCCACGGGTCATAGCGGGGAGTGAAGTGGGTGTCGATGTCGTAGCCGTGCGGCAAGGCCGATGTTAGGCGGGCGCGCAGCCATGCCCGCGCCCGTTCGGGATACCGGCGGGAGAGTTGATAGATCGCGGTGTCGACGGCGATGCTCTTCGCCCGCAGCACCCGGTGTGCGGCTCGGCGGGGAAGAATCCGCGGTAGCCAGGCAACCCAGCGGTCGCGAGCGGGCACGGACAGCAGGTAGCTCGGAGAGCGCTGCACCATGCTCACTCGCGCTCCCAGCCCCGCCAGCGCGGGACCGAGGGTCATGGCGGTCGCGCCTGAACCCACGATCACGACTCGCTTGCCGGCCACATCCATATCGTGCGGCCAGTGTTGCGGGTGGACGACCGAACCTGAGAAGCGTTGCTGCCCAGGAAACTTCGGCGTATAGCCACGATCGTAGCGATAGTATCCGGAGCAGCAGAACAGGAAGGACGCGGTCAGGACCACGGTTTCGCCGGTGTCGGTTCGCTGCGCGCTCACCGTCCAGCGCCGCGTCGTCGACGACCATTCGGCTGCGACCACCCGATGCCCGAATCGGATCTGCTCGCCGATTCCTTCCTCGCTCACGGTGTCGCGCAGATACGTCAGGATCGATGCCCCGTCGGCGATCGACCGGTCCCCCGCCCACGGCCGGAACCGGTACCCGAGGGTGAACATGTCCGAGTCCGACCGGACGCCGGGGTACCGGAACAGGTCCCAGGTCCCCCCGATGTCGGCCCGCGCCTCCAGGATCAGACAGCGGCGCTGCGGGAAGGCCCGCCGCAGGCGACTCGCCGCGCCGATACCGGACAGCCCGGCCCCCACGATCAGCACATCGACATGCTCGACAGCGTCAGACACAGTAGGAACCCTTCGATCCGGCCCACCCCCCTCGAATTACGACAGCCTAAACGGCAGCCGACCACGCACCGGCCACGCCTCCGGGCTACTGCCTGGTAGCCAGGTATACCCGCCGCGGCGGACTCTCATCTACATCCCGAATATTTTGAATGTATCTTCAATAACAAGCCTTTGCGGTTGCCGGACCAATATTGACACGTGCGTCAATATGTGGCTAGCATCACCACATCGGCCTGGTCTGTCGATCTGCCAGCACCGCCCGCCGAGTCCATGCAGCACACAGCGACCTCCCCCAACCGGCTCGACTTCCGGCGGAAGGTGCTGTTCAGAAAGGAAGACGGTGATGAACGACCCTGGCTACACGCCCGCGCCGGGCTACGGCAAGCTACTCCCCGACCCCCCGCCATTCCACGCCAGCACCTTCGGCGCGTGGTTCTTCCTGTTCTGGGCGGGCGCGGCCGTGGTGCTGATCGCCCTGCCCTGGGCGTTCAAGCGGATGATCCGGGACCGTGACAACCTGCCGATCCTCATGCTGATCTCGGGTGCGCTCACCTCCGTCGGCGAGCCGATGCTCGACCACGTCGGTCACCTCCGCTGGGCCCACAACCTGCTCGGCCCCGCGTTCGTGAACTTCGATCTCCCGATTCCGGTGCTCATTCCGCCCTGCTACATGCTGTTCATGGGCCTCGAGTCGTACTGGGTGTGGCTGGTCATCCAGCGCGGTGTCGACGTGAAGCGCTTCTTCATGATGTTCGCGGCCATCGGCCTGAGCGACGCGATCATGGAACACCCCGGGCTGATGCTGAACACGTACGAGTACTACGGCCCGCAGCCGCTGAAGTTCTACAAGTTCCCGTTCTACTGGTCGTTCACGAACGCGGTCGCGATCACCACCATCGCCGTTGTCGTGCATTACGTATGGCCGCTGGTCCGTGAAAAGGGCTGGAAGCAGGTCTACATCATTCCGATCGGCCTCATCGCCACCACCGCAGGCGAATTCGGCTCCGGTTTCCCGGTGTTCCTGGCCATCAACGCGAACATCCCGACCTGGCTGCAGTGGGCGATCGGCTGCCTCACGGTGCCACTGTCGCTGCTGTGGACCCGCATGCTGGCCGACCTGGTCTGCACGGAGAAGTCGGTGCCGTGGACCTTCTGGGGCCTGTTCAAGTCGCGATTCATGACGCCGAAGCAACGCGAGGCATACATGGACCGCATCGGCTGGGACGACGGCTATCGACCACAGCTGCCGACCTGGCCGCCGAACCACTGGCGGGCCAAGCAGGAGCAGACGGTCACATCGTCCGAGGTGCGCTCGGCCGATGAGGTGGCGCCGGTCCGGGCCTGACGTCGCCGTCCGAACCGAACAAGCGTGGTGTCGTATCCGAAGTGGGTGCGACACCATGTTTTTCGACTATTTCCACGATTGACGAGGTAGTGGTGACAGCAACAGACGACACGGTCCTGATGACACGAGACGGCGCGGTCCTGACCGTCACCTTCAATCGGCCGGACCGGCTCAATGCCTTCGCGCTCGAAGACCTGCGCCGAACCGCGGAGGTCCTCGCCGATGCCGCACGGGATTCGACCGTCCGGACCATCGTGCTCACCGGCGCTGGCCGCGCCTTCAGCGCAGGCGCCGATCTGGGTGATCAGCAAGACCAGAAACCCGCGTTGGCGATGCTGGACGCCGCCAATGACGTGGCCCGCGCGATCCGTGCCACCCCGCAGCCGATCGTGGCCGCGGTCAACGGACCGGCGATCGGGGTGGGATGTTCGTTGGCCCTGGCCGCCGACATCGTCGTGGCCCGCGAATCATCGTATTTCC
>NZ_JBHZCS010000015.1:22366-84724 GCF_042755705.1 Nocardia sp. NPDC059154 | reverse complement strand
CTGCTCCCGTTCACGGATCTGGGTCTCATGCCCGACGGCGGCGCGACCGCGCTGCTCCAGGCCGCCGTCGGCCGCGCCCGAGCCGTCCGGCTCGCACTGCTCGCCGAGCGCCTACCGGCGGCGACGGCTCACGACTGGGGATTGATCTCCTTCGTCGCCGCCGAGACCGATTTCGAGGACAAGGTCGCCGACATCGTGGCGAAACTGGCGTCGGGACCGTCCGCCGCGTACACGCACCTCAAACGCGCCCTCGATGCGGGCGCGCTGGCCGGGTTCGAACAGGCCCTCGAAACCGAACGGGCCGGACAGGAGATCCTTTCCGGCACAGCCGATTTCGCGGAGGGTGTGGACGCGTTCCGGCAGCGGCGCAAGCCGAGTTTCAGCGGCCAGTAGCGCCTACCAGAGCGCGCCCGCGAGCAGGTTGACGAACTGGTCCACCACCGATTCGAGCTGCTCGTGGCTGCCGACGAATCCCGCGTAAATGCTCATCCCCCACATCACGGCGATCAGCATTTCGGTGATGGCCTGCAGGTCCGCATCCGCGCGGACCGTACCGTCCGCCACCGCGTCCTCGAGCGACGCCATGATGAATGAGCGGAGATCGTCGAGTTGTCCCAGCGCCCGGTCCCGGAACTCGGGGTTCCGGAACGAATCGAACAGCGACGCGGTGATGAAGCGCGCGTGCGTCCGGTCCTCCGAGTCGATCTGCACGGCGGCCCGGAGAAAGGCCGAAAGGCGTTCGATCAGACCGCCTTCCAGCTCGGCTTCGCCGAGCCCCACCGCCACGACGCTGTCCCGTGTCGATTCGAACAGCGTCTGATACAGCTCATCCTTGCTGTGGAAGTAGTGGTTCACATTGGTGCGCGTGACATCGGCCCGCTCGGCGATGTCCTTGAAGGTCGCGCTCTCGAAACCGACCTCACTGAACACTTCACGTGCCGCCTGCAGAATGCGTTCCCGGGTATCCGAACCACTCGACCCGGACGGGCGGCCTCGCCCCCTGCGTTGTGCGCGCGCCACCTCGACCACGATTTCCTGCCACCTCGCATCCTGTACGCACACCGATGCCGGCCAGTTTACCGAGGCCGAAATGGACCAGGCCCGGGCTCGCCGCAGGACGAGCTGCCCATGATGGTTTAACTTATATTAAAATAACCATGTGCCCGATATCGTCGAACAACCCGAAGACTGGATCGAGCCGGGGCCGCACCTGGTGGCGCACGGCGTGCACCGGATCCCGCTGCCACTCCCCCTCGACGGGTTGGCGGCGGTAAACGCCTATCTCCTGGAGGGCGAGAGCGGCCTGATCCTCATCGATCCCGGCTGGGCGGGCCCGACGACCGAGCAGGCCGTCACCGCCGCTCTGCGGGTGTTGGGCTTCCGGCTCGACGATGTGGCCGTGTGTCTGGCCACCCATCACCACTGGGACCACTACACGCAGGCGTACGCCTGGCGGTCGACCATCGGCAGCACGTTGTTCGTCGGCGCGCAGGAGCGGCACAGCATCGCGGATTTCGATGCCACGAGCAGCCGGTTCCCGAATCATTCGACGCTCCTCATGCGCTGCGGCGCACCGAATCTCGCACGGCGGCTGTCCACTCGTTCGGCTCCGGCGCACGAAGTCGGCGTCCCTTTCGGCGCTCCCGACGGCTGGCTCGAGCACGGTGATCGGATAGCGCTCGCCCACGGCGCATTGGAAGTGGTGGCGACCCCCGGGCACACCCGCGGTCACGTCGTTTTTCATCACCGGGAGCTGAACGTGCTGTTTTCCGGCGATCACGTCCTGCCGAGTATCACGCCGTCCATCGGGTTCGAATTGGCTCCCGAGCCGCAGCCGCTGCGTTCGTTCCTGGCGTCGCTGCGGCTGGTCCGGGACCGTCCGGACGCCGCACTGCTCCCCTCACACGGCCCGGTCACCTCGAGCACCCATAGCCGAATCGATGCTCTGCTCGAACACCACAGAGACCGCCTCGATCAGGTGTCCGAGGAGGTCGCGGCAGGCCACGCCACCGCGTACGAGGTGGCGCGCGCCCTGCGGTGGACCCGCCGGTCCCGGCACTTGGACGATCTTCCGCTCGATCACCAGCTGTCGGCGATCACCGAGATCGACGCCCACCTGGACGTTCTCACTCACCTGGGAAGACTGGCCCACGACGATGCCGGGCCGGCACGCCGCTATTCCATCGCCGGTTGAACGGGAAAGCGATCGGCAATCTGGCGCACCACGAGCTCGGCCGTCTCGGCGCACGCCGTGGTGCCGCCATTGGCATACTCCTTGACCGCGTCGCCGACATTCCACAGGTTCGCGATCGGAGTAGTGTTCGGCAGATCGAAGCCGGCGACGGCGCGCTGGGGTGGCCAGCCGTCCCGGGTGATCACGGTCGACAGGATGCGCGCATCGTCGAATCCCGGAATCTGTTCGCGCAGATCCTGCATCAGCAACGAGACCTCGGCGACCTCGTCGAACGAGCCAACGGCGGGCTTCGGCACGGAGGTTCCGACGTAGAGATGCCACCCGGCGGGCGCCATCTCCGGGCAGGTCTCGGTGAAGTTCGCGATGTAGCAGAGCCGTCGGGTGCTCGCGAAGCTCAACATGCCCGGCGCGGTGATCAGCGGGGTCCGGTTGGCGAAATTCACGGTGACCATGGCACAGGGCCGGTCACCACGACGGACCAGCTCGCGATAATCCTCGGGAAAGTGTTCCGCGCCAACCAATTCCACCGTCGCGGCCGGACCGATATCGCTCACCGCGAAGGCCGCGCCGATCTCGATCCGTTCGCCGGTCTCCCGCTCGATGACCGCACCGGCGATCGCCCCATCCTGGACGCGCAGCGATCGGACCTCACTCGACAGCCAGATCTCGCCACCCCCGGCGACGATCGTGTCGGCCAGCGATCGCCAGATGCCGATGGTGCCGTCGGGACAGAAGCCGAACTTCTTGAAAGCGCTCTTGCGCGTGAAGTAGGTGAGGAACACCCGCGCCGGGAGTTCCTCCGATCCGACCGCGAACACCGATCCGCACATATTCCGGAAGATGCCGTGCACCGCTTCGTTATTGGTGTACTTCGCCACCCACTGCGCGGTCGAGAGTTCTTCCTCCGGCAATCCATCGTCCTTGCGAGCGGCGCCGATGCCCTTCGCCAGCTGCGCGCCGCGCCGCGTGAGCTTGGACAGCAGGAACCCCCACCCACCGCTGGTCACGTCCACGTCCTTCCCGCCGATCCGATAGAGGATCGGCGGATTCGGTTGCCGGACATCGAATTTCGCGCCGACTTCCTCGAACGTGCGCTGGGTGACGCCGTCCACCTCGATGACGATGGCCCCGTTGTTGACCTTGAAGCCGTCGAGGTCGTGGGTCGACGCGCGCCCGCCCACCCGGTCCAGCCGCTCCACCACCAGGGTGCGGTAGCCCAGATGGGTGAGCCGGGCCGCGGCGCACAGCCCGGCGGCACCGGCCCCGACGACCAGCGCATCGAAACGATGAGTGCGATCGACCATCATCAGTCCTTTCCCTCCGCGCCGTCTCAATACGACTGCGGTAAACCGAGGCTCGTGTGAGCCACGAAATTGAGCACCATCTCGCGGCTCACCGGCGCGGTGCGCATCAGCCGCGTGATGAACCAGAGGTCGGTGAGCCCGTACTCCAGCGACAACCCGTTTCCGCCATGGGTTTGAATCGCCTGATCCAACGCCTTCAGGCCCGCTTCCGCGGCGGCGAATTTCGCGATGTTCGCCGCATCCGCGGCAGGCCGCCCGCTGTCGAACAGTTCGGCCGCGCGTGCAGTGGCCAGCCGGGCCAGCTCGACCGCGATATAGGACTCGGCCAAGGGGTGTGCGATGCCCTGGTGTGCGCCGATCGGCGTGGACCACACCGTGCGCACCGAAGCGTAGGCCCGGGCCTTGTCCAGCGCGTACCGGCCGACGCCATTGCAGATCGCCGCCGCCAGAATCCGTTCCGGATTCAGTCCGGAGAACACCTGCCGCAGCCCGTTGCCCGCCGTGCCGATCAGCGCGTCGGGACCGACTCGCACGTCATCCAGAAACACGGTGAACTGCTTGTCCGGGGAAACCAGTGCCGTCGGCAATGGCTGCAGGGTCACCCCCGGCGCATCGGTCGGCACAACCAGTAGCGAAAGTGGTTGCCTGCCATCGGATACCGGAGTGCCATCGCGAACCACCAACAGCATGGCGTCGCAGTCGTCCACGGCCGAGATGAAATACTTACCGCCGGATACGATCCAGCCGCCGCCATCCTTGCGCGCCGTGGTGCGCACATTGTGACTGTTGGACCCCGCGTCGGGCTCGGTGAGCGCGAAGGCCATCTTCCGGGTGCCCGCCGCGATTCCAGGCAACCAGGCTCGTTTCATCCGGTCGGACCCGTGCGCCGCCAGGATCGACCCGCAAATGGCCGGAGAGATGACCGAGATCAGCAGCGGCAGGCCGTGTGCCGCAAGCTCTTCGACGACAATATTGAGCTCGGAAAGCCCGGCCCCGCCGCCTCCGTACTCCTCCGGTAGGTGAACGCCGAGCAACCCGGCGGCACCGAGTTCCGCCCACAATTCGCCGATGCCGCCACCATTGCGCGAGCGTTCGGCGTAATACGAAGGCCCGTACTTCGCGGCGATCTTGCCGACGCTTTCCCGAAGCAGCCGATGCTCGTCGCTGTCGATCAGGAGTCCATTCATCCTTCAGTTCCCCTCGAATTTCGGTGCGGTCTTGTTCACGAAGCCATGGACGGCGCGGGCGGTGTCGGTGGTGCGCGCGGTGCGGGACAACGCATCGATCTCCGCGGTCAGCTGCTCGGGCAGCGACGTCGACCAGGAATCCCGCAGCAGCCGCCGGACTTCCCCGAACGCGCGGGTGGGTCCGTCCGCCAGTGCCCGCGCTACCTCCAGGGCCCGGCCCTCGAGCGCCTCGGGCGGCACGACTTCCGACACCAGACCCCAGTCCAGTGCTTCGTCGGCGGTCAATACCCGATTCCGGAAGTAGAGTTCGGTAGCGCGGCGCATGCCGACCAGGCGGGGCAGGAACCATGAATTCCCGCCGTCCCCGGACAATCCCAGCGCCGCGAAGCCGGTGGCGAATTTCGTTCCGGCAGCGGCGAGCGCGATATCGGCGCTGTACAGCAATCCCAGTCCGCCACCCGCGACCGCACCGTGCACCGCCGCCACGACCGGCACCTCGAGGGCGTTCAACAGACGCAGGGACTCGTGATACGGAGTGACCATGCGGCGCAGCAGATCCGGCAGCTCCGCCGGGTCCGTGGCGGCGAACAGCTCGATGTCACCGCCGACGGTGAAGGCCGGGCCCGCCCCGCTGATCAGCACCGCGCGGATATCGTCGCGGTCGGCGCAGCGCTGGGCGACCTCGCAGAGCTCCTCCGCCAGCGCGAGATCGATCGCATTGCGATGGCCGGGACGATCCAGCGTGATCCGCGCGACGGCGGCCTCGACGGTGAGCCGCACGCTGCCGAGTTCGCGATGGACCGGCTCGCCGAGAGCCGCCCGCCATCGGGCACTGTCGGTCATTTGGACCAGGCCGATGATTCGATCGCCGGAAAACGACAAGATGTGCACGAATTCGGCGTCCAGTACGCCACCGCCGACGCGGGCTGTGCCCGTGTAGCGGCCCGTCACCATGAGCCGGCCGCCGTCGAGTGCGGTGAAGCCGGCGGGTTCGGCTCTGGCGGCGAAGTGTTGAGCGATCTTGCCCCAGAAGGCTTTTCGCATCGCTTTCGGGCCGTGGTAGACGCCGCCGAGCCCCAACGGCAACCCGGCTGTCGTCCGGCCCTCGAAGTCCGGGTGCAACAGCCGGTCCAGGCCCGCACGGTCGCCTTCGGCCAAACACTGGTACAGCTCGACGGCTCGATCCACTGCGTCCTGGTTCACCGATGCATCACTCCTCTGTGTCGCATAATCTAACGTAAAGTAGATATTGGCAACACGTCAACAGGTGCCCGGAAACTCTCCGAGTGGGCCCCGGCCCGCCGCGAGAGCGACAGCCGGGCAACGCATTACGCCGAGCGAGCCGCCACGCCGGTCGAGCGGATGAAGTCGCGGATCTCCCCCGCCACCAGATCCGCGGCCTCGAGCATCGGCACATGTCCGACCCCGGGCAACGTCTTGGTCGCGACGGCGGGCAGTTCGCGGACGATGTGGCGGCCGTAGTGCTCGGGCGGAATGACCCGATCCCGCTCGCAGAACAACACCGCCGCCGGGACCCGGGTGCGCTGGAGCGCCGCCGCCGCGGTCGCCGACTCCGAATCATTGGCTACCGTGTCGAAACAGCCGCAATGCGAGGGCGCCTCGATCGCAGCCGCCATCAGATCCGGCGAGACCCGATCGGGCCGGTCCACCAACGGCCGCATCAGCGCTCGCCGCGCAACATTCGGGACCAGCGGATGGCGGGCGAACCTAGCCGCTGGCGCGACCCGGGAGAACCCGAGGAATTTGCGCCGCACCAGCGCCGCGGCGCGACTGTCCGGGTGCCAGAGACCGGCCGGCGCGATCGCCGTGACGGACCGGCCGCGACCGCGCGCGGCGAGCTCGAGGGCCAGCCAGCCCCCCAGCGAATTCCCCGCCAGATGCGCGTCCCGCCATCCGATGTCGTCCATCAGCTCTTCCAGGAAGTCGGCGAATCCGGCGACCGTGCACGGCTGTTGCGAACCCGGTCCGCCCCAATGCCCCGGCAGCGTCGGCGCGAGCACCTCGAATTCCGTGGCGAGCTCGTCGATGACGCTCCCCCACGCCTGCCAGTTCAGGGCGAATCCGTGGATGAGCAGGAGAGGTTCCCCCGAACCGGCCCGATACACGCTGGGCGGGGCTTCCGATGAACGCTTCGTTGCGTCGCGCATAGACAATTCCTGGAGCTACGGGCCAGTCGTCCTCGCCGACAGGCCGACACTCCATCGTATAATATAGATTCAAAATAGGTGCAAAGTTCGACCGGGCAGCAGTCAAGATCGGCGAGCCAACTGATTTTCCGCAGCACGGCTGCCATATAGTTGAACGGTGGCTAGAAAATCACGGGCGGAGTCGACACCGGAAGATACGCAGGCAGCCGAGTCGAAGGCCGCCAAGACACGTCGGCGCATCCTCGACGCGGCAGCGCATGTCCTGAGCGTGAAGGGCTACTCCGGAACCCGGCTCAGCGATGTCGCCGAGTACGCCGAGATCCAGGCGCCCGCGATCTACTACTACTTCCCGTCCCGGGAGGACCTCATCGAAGAGGTCATGTGGAGCGGCATCGCCGAGATGGTCAAGCATCTCCAGTCGGTGCTGGACGAGGTGCCCAGCGATGTGTCTCCGCTGGATCGGATCATGATCGCGATCGACGCGCACCTGCGGCACGAACTCGACCTGTCCGACTACGCGACGGCCTCCATTCGCAACACGGGGCAGATTCCCGAGCACGTGCGCGCCCGCCAGCTCGCCGAGGAGGCCAACTACGGTGCG
This sequence comes from Nocardia sp. NPDC059154, assembly GCF_042755705.1. Taxonomy (NCBI): domain Bacteria; kingdom Bacillati; phylum Actinomycetota; class Actinomycetes; order Mycobacteriales; family Nocardiaceae; genus Nocardia; species Nocardia sp. NPDC059154. Next base: position 77,270 of record NZ_JBHZCS010000015.1, on the reverse strand, counting down.
ATCTGGCGCAAGCTGATCAAGGATGCCGCTGCCGAAGGGCAGGTGCGCGGCGATCTGGATCTGCATGTCACCCAGATGCTCATCATGGGTTCGCTGAACTGGGCCGCTGAATGGTGGACGCCGCGCCGAGGATCACTCGAGACCGTGATCCGGACGGCACAGTCGTTGATTCGCAATGGAATCGCCACCCCGGACTCGGTCGAGGAGACCCCGCCGCCGCGGCGCAGGCGCGCGCCGCGGAAGGCCGTGGCCCGGGCCGACACCGCATAGCCTGTGCCGCCACCGCGTAGCGCGGGTCAGCGTTCGATGCGCAACGCCTCGGTCGGGCATCCCTGAATCGCCTCTTCGACGGCCTTGAGTTCGTCGTCGGCGATGTCCTCCTTCAGCAGCACCAGGTCTCCGCTGTCATCGACCTCGAAGAAGGCCGGCGCGAGCGATTCACAGATGCCCAGGCCCGTGCACTTGCTGCGGTCCACGACCACCTTCATTACTGCCTCCTCCGGCTGGATTCGATCCGGGTGTGCGGGTGCGGTCCGTACCGCCGCCCGCCGCGCTCCCGGATGCTATCTTTTGAATCGAAGATAAATTAGATTCCCGATCCGGTCAACCGGCGGGAACCCGAGATGGAGGACGTGAACATGGACCTCGGACTCTCCGGCGCGCGTGTGCTCGTTACGGGCGGCGGATCGAACATCGGTCGCGGTATCGTCCACGGTTTCGCCAGCGAAGGCAGCCGCATCGTCATCGCCGATATCGACGGCGAGCAGGCGGAGAAGGTTCGCCTGGAGGCACTCGAATTGGGCGCCGCGGCAGCGGAAGTCGTCGCGGACGACCTCACCTCCCCCGCGGCCGCCGGCCGCGCCGTGCGCGCGGCGGTCGACGCCTGGGGCGGCTTGGACGCACTGGTCAACAATGCCGGGTGGAGCAGGCCCGGATTCCTGACCGAGGATACCGATCCGGCCCTGTGGCAGCGCACGGTGGAGGTCAATCTGTTCACCGCGATCGCCGCCACCCAGGCCGCCCTGGCCCCGATGATCGAGGCCCGTCGCGGCTCGATCGTCTTCATCGCCAGCGATGCTGCGTTCGGCCAGATCCGCCAGGGCATCTACGGCGCGACCAAGGCCGCCATGATCGCACTGGCCCGGACCACCGCGAAGGAGCAGGGACGCAACGGAATTCGCTCGAACATCGTCTGCCCCGGCCTGGTGATACCCGAGGGGCCCGAGGCGGTGGGCCAGGACAGCCTCTGGGCGGTGGGCAATGACGCTGTCTTCAATCAGAAGCAGATCGACTTCCTGCTCAAGGACATTCCGCTGCGCCGCCTGACGACGGCCGCCGACGTGGCCAATTCGGTGCTGTGGCTGTCCTCGGAGCACGCGGCCCGCCAGGTCACCGGACAGCTGTTCTCCGTGAGCGGCGGGTACACGATGCCATGACCGCCGACCGGTACTCCCCCGCCCCGATGAACGCAACGAGGGATCGCATTCTCGGCGCGGCCGCCTACGTGTTGAGCCGGCGCGGCGTAGCGGGCACGCGCCTCGCCGATATCGCCGCGCACGCGCAACTCCGCACTCCGGCTGTCTACTACTACTTCCGGTCCCGCGACGACCTGATCGAAGAGGTGATGCGCGAGGGCCAGCAGCGGGTGCGGCGGCATGTGGAACAGGCGATCGCCGCTCAGCCGCCGGACATTCCGGCCCTCGCCCTGCTCGACGCCGCGGTCGAGGCCCACCTGCGCATCGAGTTGGACATGTCGGATTTCGCGTCGGCGGTAACCCGCAACGCCGGGCAGCTACCGCCCGCGATGCGCGATTCCCTGCGCCAGGAGAGCGCCGCCTACCACGCCCTGTGGCGCGGCCTGCTGGAGCGGCTCGGCGACGCCGGAGCGCTGCGACCAGGGCTCGATATCGGGATCGCCCGGATGCTCGTGATCGGCGCGCTCAACTGGACCGCCGAATGGTGGAATCCGGAACAGGATTCGCTCGAGCACCTGGTCGCCACCGCGCAATCGATCGTGCGCCACAGCCTGTCTCCATCCGGAGGCACTCGATCCCGGATCGCGTGACCCGGGTCGTCCGGAGCGCATTGCACGCTGTACAAATTTGAGTCTATATTAAATTAATTCGTTCGACCATCAGGAGACACTCATGCCCGAGGCGTACATCATCGATGCCGTTCGCACCGCGGTTGGCAAACGTGGCGGCGGCTTCGCCCGGTCGCATCCGGCCGATATGGCGGCCCATGTGATCAAGACCGTGGTGGGCCGCAACGACTTCGACCCGGCCGATATCGACGACGTGATTCTCGGCTGCCTCGACAACATCGGTTCTCAGGCCGGCGACATCGCCCGGACCGCCGCGCTGGCCGCCGGTCTGCCCGAGTCGGTTCCGGGTGTCACGATCGACCGCCAGTGCGGTTCCGCCCAGCAGGCCGTGCATTTCGCGGCGCAGGCGGTGATGAGCGGCACCAGTGATCTCATCGTCGCCGGTGGCGTGCAGAAGATGAGCCAGTACCCCATCCTGTGCGCCTTCCAGGCGGGCGAGCCGTTCGGCTCGTCGGATCCGTGGACCGGCTGCGAGGGCTGGGAGGCCCGCTACGGCACGCAGGAGATCTCGCAGTTCCGCGGTGCGGAAATGATCGCGGAGCACTGGAATCTGAGCCGCGAGGCCAATGAGGAGTTCGCCCTCGAAAGCCATCACCGCGCGCTGCGCGCGATCGACGCAGGCTACTTCACCCGCGAAATCACCGAATTCGCAGGCGTTTCCGTCGATGAGGGCCCGCGGCGCGACACCTCCCTGCAGAAGCTGGCTCAGCTGAAGACGCTGCGCGAGGGCGGTCGGCTGACCGCGGGTGTGGCGAGCCAGATCTCCGACGGCTCGGCCGCGCTGCTGATCGCCTCCGAAGCCGCCGTGGAGCGTTACGGCTTCACGCCACGTGCGCGCATCCACCACATGTCGGTGCGCGGCGCGGATCCGGTGATGCTGCTCAGCGCGCCCATCCCCGCCACCCAGCACGCCCTGAAGCGAGCCGGCATGAGCATCGACGACATCGACGCCGTGGAGATCAACGAGGCGTTCGCGCCGGTCGTGCTCGCCTGGCTCGCGGAGATCGGCGCCGACCCGGCCAAGGTCAACCCGAACGGCGGCGCCATCGCGCTCGGCCATCCGATCGGCTGCACCGGCGCCCGTCTCATGACCTCGCTGCTGCACGAACTCGAGCGCACCGGCGGCCGCTACGGCCTGCAGACCATGTGCGAGGGCGGCGGCCAGGCCAACGTCACCATTATCGAAAGGCTCTGACCCATGCGTCGCACCCTGTACGAAGCCGACCACGAGGCATACCGCGAGACGGTCCGCACCTTCCTCGAACGCGAGGTCGTGCCCTACAAGGAGAAGTGGGACGAGGAGCGCTGGATCGACCGTGAGGTCTTCAAAAAGGCGGCCGCGGCGGGGCTATACGCCCTCGAGATCCCCGAAGCCTATGGCGGTTCCGATGTGCACGACTATCGCTTCCGCATGGTGGTCTGCGAGGAGGTCTCGCGCATCAACGCGTTGTCCTTCGGCGTGACCGTCAGCCTGCAGGACGACCTGGTTCTGCACTATCTGCTCGACCTGACCAACGATGAGCAGAAGCAGCGCTGGCTGCCCGGGTACGCCTCCGGCGACACCATCGGCGCGCTTGCCATGACCGAGCCGGGCGCGGGCAGCGATCTGCGTGGTATCCGCACCAGCGCGGTGCGTGATGGCGACCACTGGATCATCAACGGGCAGAAGACCTTCATCTCCAGCGGCATCATGGCCGATCTGGTCGTGCTGGCCGCGCGCACCGATCCCGATGCCGGTTCGCGCGGGTTCAGCCTGTTCGTCGTCGAGCGGGATACGCCCGGTTTCGAGCGGGGCCGCAAGCTGGACAAGATCGGCCTGCCCGGACAGGACACCGCGGAGCTGTTCTTCGACAATGCCCGGGTGCCGCACGCGAATCTGCTCGGCGAAGAAGGCAAGGGCCTGCAGTATCTGATGAGCCACCTGCCGCGGGAACGCCTCGGCGTCACCGCCAAGGCGATGGCGACCACGCGGGCGATCCTCGACCTCACCATCGAGTACTGCAAGCAGCGCCGGGCCTTCGACAAGCCGATCGCCGAATTCCAGCATGTCCGTTTCGAACTCGCGGAGATGCAGACCGAGGTCGAGATCGCGGAGACCTATGTGGATCGGTCCGTGCTCGCCTACAACGCGGGCGAACTCGATCCGATCGACGCGGCCAAGGGCAAGTGGTATCTCAGCGAACTCCAGAAGCGCGTGGTCGACCGCTGCCTGCAATTGCACGGCGGCTACGGCTATATGACCGAGTACCCGGTCGCCAAGGCATACATCGACACCCGGGTGCAGACCATCTACGGCGGTACCACCGAGATCATGAAGGACCTGATCGGCCGGGCCATCGTCCGCTGATCTTCGGAAGGCTCTCGCGCACAACGGAGGAGACCGCCTGAGACGAAGGCCCCGAACCCGCACCGGGTTCGGGGCCTTCGTCTTGCGCTGCGAGCCATCGTGTTCCGAGGTGCGGATTCGCAGGGTGTGTTGTCTCGTTGCGCGGACGGACAGAACGAGCGTCGGTGGACGACACGTGCCCCGGGACCAGTCGTTGGTGGCTCGTAGGTCCCGGGGCACGCAGACCCTGGCCGCGAGTGGGGGTAAGTAACTCGGGGCCAGGGGGTCGCCGTCGTGGCCCGGCGGTGTCCGGACCGCGGGCCACGACGTGTTCGGTCTCCGGGAACGGCAGATGATTGCGAGAGGACGTCGTTCCTGGAGCCGATAACCTTGCCGCGCTGTCACCCACCGGCGGCAAGGAGTCGAGCGGCCGAGACGGCCGCGTGTTGTGAAATGGTGCGCCCCGGGCTCCGTGAACGGTGGTTCCACGGGGCGGGTGGAGCCCGGGGCGCGCCGGCCTTGCCGTCGAAGGTTGGGTTTCGCGGCAAGGGGTATTCGGCGGGGTCAGAAGATCTTTCGCATGACCTTCAGGGCCCACGCGGCGTAGGGCGGGTAGGTGAACTTCGGGTCCGGCTGGAAGGTCTTGCGCAGCACCGATTTCCGATGACTGAGCGCCTCGAATCCCCAGCGGCCGTGGTAGGCGCCGATACCACTGGCCCCGACGCCGCCGAAAGGCAGCTGCGGCACCAGGAAGTGCATGGCGATGTGGTTGATCACCGCACCGCCGGACGGGATTTCGTCGACGAGCCGGCGCTGCACCGGGCCGGACTTGCTGAAGAAGTACGCCGCCAGGGGTTTCGGCCGCGAGTTCACGAATTCGATGGCATCGTCCAGCGTTTCGTACGACAACACCGGAAGGATCGGACCGAAGATCTCCTCCTGCATCACCGGCTCGTCGGGATGCGGATCGACCACGACGGTCGGCTCGATCGACAGCGACGAACGAGTCGCCCGGCCGCCGAGTGCGATCGTGCCCTGAGTCTTGTCCAGGTAGCCCGCCAGGCGGTCGAACTGCCGTTCGTTGACGATCCGGCGGCCGTCGGGCCCGCCGTCCCGCTCGAAGTCGGCGACGGTCGCAATGATCTTGTCCACCAGGCGATCCCGGATCCGGTGATCGGCCAGGACGTAGTCCGGCGCGATGCAGGTCTGCCCCGAGTTCATGAACTTCACCCAGGCAACACGACGGGCGACCACGTCGAGATCGGCGTCGTGGGCCACGACCACGGGGCTCTTGCCGCCGAGTTCCAGCGTGACCGGGGTCAGCGTCGGGGCGGCACCGGCCATGATCTTCTTGCCCACCTCGGTGCCGCCGGTGAAGATCGCGTGATCGAACCCCTGCGCCAGCAGTTCCTGAGTCACGGCGGCATCGCCCTCGACCACGGAAACCGCTTCGGGATCGAAGTACTCCGGCACCAGCCGGGCCAGCAGCGCCGAGGTGGCCGGGGCCAGCTCCGAGGGCTTGATCACCGCACAGTTGCCCGCGGCGAGGGCGGCGATCAGCGGACCCAGGGTCAGCACGACCGGGTAGTTCCACGGGCCGATGATGAGAACCACACCCAGCGGCTCATATTGGACCCAGGCCGATCCTGGGTATTGGATCAGCGGCAGCGGCTGACGCTGCCGGCGCATCCAACTACCTAGATGCTTGACCGCGTACACGGCCTCGCCGCGGGTCGACGCGATATCGCCGAACCAGGCTTCTGCGCGGCTGCGTCCGAGATCGCTGTGCAGCGCTTCGGCGAGCTGCTCCTCGCGTTCGTCGAGCAGCCGGATCAGGCCTTTCAGTTGTGTGACACGCCATTCCCGGTCTCGGGTTCGGCCGGTGGCGTAGGTACGCCGGGCCCGGTCCATGACCGCGGGGACGTCCGCCGCTGTCGCAGTGGCAGGTGTGGACATATCGTCACCTCTTTGTTCCGATATCGGTCGTTCAGCCCAGGGTCGCGGGCAGGTGCTTCACCGAGCGCACGAAATTGCCGACCATGTACGAGGGTTCGCCGAACTGCAGGTTCGGCGCGCGGTGCAGCAGCTGCTCGAAGATCTCGCGCAGCTGGATCTTCGCGACGAAGTTGCCCATGCAGTAGTGCGGGCCGCCGCCGCCGAATCCGACGTGGGGGTTCGGCGACCGCGTGACGTCGAACAGGTGCGGATCGGTGAACACCGTCTCGTCACGATTGCCGGAAGAGAAGATCGTGGCGACCCACTCTCCCTTCTTGATCTCCTGGCCGGCGAGGACGGTGTCCTGGGTCGCGGTGCGGCGGAAAGTCATTACCGGGGTGACCCAGCGGACGAATTCCTCCATGGCAGTGCCGATCCGGCCCTCGAAGTCCTCGGTCAGCAGCGCCTTCTGCTCGGGGAAGTCGTGCAGCGCCTTGGCCGCCAGCGAGATGGTGTTGCGGGTGGTGTCATTGCCGGCTACCGACAGCAGCACGAAGAACGAGGCGATCTCCTCATCGGTCAGCTTCACACCGTCGACTTCGGCCTCGACGAGGTTGGTCATGAGATCGGCCTGCGGGTTGCGACGGCGTTCCTCGGCCAGATCCATACCCATCATGAGCAGGCCGACGAGCGAATCGTTGAGCGCCTCGACGGGGGCCCGGCCACCGGTGACCTCCTCGTCGGCCCAGGCCACCATGGAGTCGGCCATGCGCGCGCCTTCCTCACGCAATGACGCCGGCAGCCCGACCATTTCGTAGATGGTCCACATCGGCAGGCGCTTGGACACCTGCTCCACGAAGTCGAATTCACCGGTCCCGATCCGCAGCAGGTCGTCGACGATGACGCCTGCCTGCTTCTTGATCTGGTCATGGATCTTCGCGACCTGCTTGGGGGTGAACGCGGAGCTGATGAGCTTGCGCAGGGCCGGGTGCCGCGGCGCGTCCATCGCGAGGAACGAGGAGGCGGCCTCGAGGATGTCCGCGGGCACCTCTTCGAGCTGAATGCCCAGGCCCGAGCAGAAGATATCGGGCTTCTTGCTCACCTCGGTGATCAGCCGGTGACTCGTCACCGCCCAGACACCCTCGTTCTCCGGCGGCATGAGCGCGCCCTCGATGGGCGGGTGCCAGCTGATCGGGCGTTCGGCGCGCAGCACGCGGAACGTGTCGTCGCGCTCGTCCGCGGTCTTCGACCAGAAGGCCAGCGGGGAGATGCTCAGCGGATCGTAGGCCCGGGTGGGCGGTGTGATTGCCGTGGTCATGTCAGCACTTCCTCTGAAATCGGTTGAGCATCTTCAGCTCTGGGCGGACGATGCGGAGCTGTACAGCTTTTCCAGCTCGCGCTTGACGAGCTTGCCGGTGGCCGTGCGGGGCAGGGATTCGACGAAATCCACACTCTTGGGCGCCTTGTAGTGCGCGACGCGGTCGCGGGCGTAGTCGATGATCTCCTCGGCCATGTCGTCGCTGCGGGCGACGCCGGGGTGCAGTTGCACGACCGCCTTCACCTGCTGGCCCATCACCGGATCGGGCACCCCGATGACAGCGACGTCGAAGATCGCGGGGTGCATGGTGAGCACGTTCTCGACTTCCTGCGGGTAGATGTTCACCCCGCCGGAAATGATCACGAACGACTTGCGGTCGGTCAGGAAGAGATACCCGTCCTCGTCGACATAGCCGAGATCCCCGACGGCGGTCCAGTTGGGGTGCTCGGGATGCTGTGCGGCAGCAGTCTTCTCGGCGTCTTTGTGGTATTCGAAGGGCAACGTTTCGCGCTCGAAGTAGACCGCGCCGACCTCACCGGCCGGCAGCTCCGTGCCGTCCTCGTCGCAGACGTGCACCGGCCCGAGGATGCTGCGCCCCACCGAACCCGGCTTCTTCTCCCATTCGGCCGCGCTGATGACGGCGAGACCGTTGCCTTCGGTGGAGCCGTAGTACTCGGCGACGATCGGCCCCCACCAGTCGATCATCGCGCGCTTGACCTCGGGCGGGCACGGCGCCGCCGCGTGCACCGCGAGTCGCAGGCTCGACAGGTCGTATGCCGAACGGGTTTCGGCGGGCAGTTGCAGCAGCCGCACGAACATGGTCGGCACCACCTGGGTGACAGTCGCGCGGTACTGCTCGATGGCACGCAGGAATTCCTCGGCGCCGAACTTCTCCATCACCACCACGGTGCCGCCGTAGGCCTGCACGACGCCGCACCAGCGCAGCGGGGCGGCGTGGTAGATGGGCGCGGGCGAGAGATAGACGTCGGATGCGTTGATGCCGAACAGCTTTCCCAGCGCCATGGTCAGCGGATCGCCGGGCTGGTCGACCGTCAACTCGGGCAGCGGCGGCTTGATGCCTTTCGGCCGGCCGGTGGTTCCGGACGAATACAGCATGTCTGCACCACGCGGCTGTTCGGAGAGCCGCTCGCCCGCCGCGGCCAGCGCGTCCTCGTAGGAGTGGTAGCCCGCGACCGGGCCGCCGAAGGCGAACCAGTGCTCGACCTCCGGTGCCGATTCCCGCACGGCGAGCGCGAGGTCGGCGATCCCGGCGGAAGCGATTACTGCCTTCGCATCGCTGTCGTCGACGATGTACGCCACCTCCGGAGCGGTCAGGTGCCGGTTGATCGTTGTGATGTACAGGCCGGATCGCAATGCGGCCCAATAGATTTCGAAACACTCCGGCGAATTGTCGGACAACATCGCCAGGACGTCGCCCGGACGGAGGCCGAGGTCGTGCAGGACCCGGGCCAGCCGGGCCGAATTCTCGTCCAGCTCACGGTAGGTGATCGTCCGGCCCGTGCCGGCCATGACCACGGCGGGTTTGTCCGGGGTCGAAAGGGCGTGTACGCCTGGGAACATGGTGCGATACCTCTTCGCTCGATTAGTCGCGCTGTGCCTGCGTCAGACCAGCAGGTCCGCGCGCCCGTCCCGGTGGAGGCTGTCGAGGTAGACCGGGTACAGCTTGCTGCCGAGCGGAGCGAGCTTGAGCATGCTCGCCACATTGCCCCCGACCTTGATCTTGCCGCGCGCCATGGCGAACGGCAGGTTCACCTTGCCCTGCCAGTAGGCATTGCCGATCTCGGCCGTCATCCGCATCGTGGCCGTCGAGCGGGCGAAGTGGTCCGCCCCCGACTCCACCCGCTTCGCGGGTGCGTCGACGACGAGGTACGCCTCCGGATCGGAGAACTCGAATCCGAGCACCACTCCGGTTGCTGCCAGCTTCGGGCCGATCTCCGGGTCCGCGAAGGCGGCCTCGAAGATTCCCCCGATGTACTTGCGCACCTCGTCCGCGTCCTTGAAGGCCATCTCGATTCCTCTCCGGGACTACGTGCGCCCCAGTTCTCAGAATATAACTTTGATTAAATTCCTGTCGGCGATTGAGTGGTGCCCACCCGACCGTTTGATTCGGACCCGATTTCGACGGACCCTCCGACTGCGCCGCCACTGGTGTGGCGCGCCCCACATGCGATGGGAGTATCGTAAGCATAAGTCGACTTACGCACAAGTACCGATGGAGACTGATGGCCGTCAAGCAGGACTACTTCGATGCCGCCTTCGAGCTGCTGTCCGAGGAGGGCTACAGCGCGCTGAAACAGGCGCCGCTGTGCCGCCGACTCGGCGTGACCACCGGGTCGTTCTATCACTACTTCGAGAACTGGCACGATTTCACGTCGCAGTTCCTCGATCACTGGCTCACCGAGAGCACGACGCAATTGGTGACCATGGCGCAGCAGCGCGGCGATGCGGTCGACCAGCTCGAGGCCCTGCTGCAATTCACCCTCGCCCTCCCCCATCGGGCCGAGGCCGCGATCCGGGTCTGGAGCCGGGCCGACCCCAAGGTGCGCGCCGTCCAGGACACCGCCGACGCGCTGCGCACCCAGGTGGTGCTGGAGGCGGTCCGGGCCGTGTTCGACGACGAGGAAGAGGCGCTCAACCATGCGCGGTGGGGCATCTACCTGCTCGTCGGCTATCAGCAACTCGATACCGGTGAGGACACGAGCCCACTGGAATGGGTGTTGCGCAGGCTGCTGCGGGACGTCGTCGAACGACGAGCGGACTCCCCCGCGCAGGCAGGGTAGCCGTGGCGGCCGGAATCGCACCGGCCGCTCAGCCCGCGCGCATGTACGACGGCAGATCGACAACGGAGTCACCGGCCAGCCCTACCCAGTTTGTCGGCAGGTGGTAGATCAGAATCGTTGCGACCGAACAGAATCCGAGGACGGCCAGGGTTCGGATCGGTCCCTGCCACCGCGCCGGCCAGCGCTCGAAGCCGCGCTCGACCGGTGACAGCCCCTCGGGATGCTCCTGGGCCGCCATGCGCATCCACGTGTACAGACAGCCCAGGGTCGCCACGAAAATGGCTTCGGTGAGCGGGAATTGGTGGATCTGCCCGGGCCAGAGGGTGAGCACGCGGAAGGTCCGCACGTACGCGTACGCGTGTGTGGCCCGCATGATCACGACCTCGACGACCAGATCGAAGAGGAATTCACCGAGCCAGACCAGACCGAACAGCGTCACGTTGCTCATGGCCGGGAACCGCGCGCGCAGCTTGTTCGCGTAGACGCAGGCGACGATCGCGACCCCGGCGCAGAAGTACACGTACATCGGCGGCCCCCACAGCAGCGCCTCCGCGTACCGTCCGGACACCGCCGGGTCGTGCAGCGGCATGAACGGCGACCAGCTGCCGAGGTTGACGCTGTGGGCGTTCCAGGCGAAGACGTAGGCGCGCAGGTTGAGCACCACATCCGCCGCGAACGCCACCAGCCCGCCCAGCACGAATTTGCCGTCCAGGCTCAGCTTTCCGGTGGCGCGCCACGGTTTGACGACGCAGAACCACAGGAAGCCGGCCAGCACCGCGGTGCTGGCGACCTCCAGCACCCGGATGCCCACCAGCCGCCACGGCTCCAGTTCATCCGGGCCGAGCACCGGGGCGGGCGCGAACTGGCTGTCCGAAAGCATCCAGCGCACATACGCTTGCGCGCTGATGATCAGCCAGACCGCACCCGCCAGGGCCCACACGGTGACAGCGCCTTTACGGCGGTCGTCGGTCGGTGCCGCCGTCGTGGCGACGACGATGTCAGGGTTTGTCATGTAGCTCTCCGAACGAGAGGGTGCCCGGTGGGTCATTTCGGTTGCTGCGGCGTCTGCGGGGACGAACCCTTGGGCGCGAGAGCGGAATCGATGCCACCGATGTCGGTGATCACCCAGTTGTTCCGGCTGTCGATGGTCAGCTGGTAGGTGGCCGTCGACTGGATTCCGTCGGGCGCTTGATTGTTCTTCGTCAGCACGCTGACGAAGCAATCGATCGAGTACACGCCGTTCGACTCCGACAGCGCCTTGGCGGCGACCGGCTTGGCGGTCGAAACCCATTGCAGCGGTGAGATGATCTGCTCCATCGAGGACGCGGCCTGGGTCAGCCGGTTCGACAGTTCGGGGCTGGTGCCCTTGGTCAGCCGCGAGCGCCAGGCCGCCAGATCATGGAAGTCCATATCGGCGGCCGCCGTCGCATAGTCGAGCGCGACCTGTTCGGCATGGGCGCGCTGCGAGTCGGCGGCACGCATGCTGTCGACGTCACTCGATTTCGCGTGCACCTGCCAGCCGAGGACGCCGGTCGTGACAACCAGTGCCGCAAGCACTCCGCCTGTCACGAGCGTCTTGAGAGTGACAGTGGATTCGCCCGCCAGCCGGCCGCGGCGGACCGCCGCGCCGAGGTGCGAGCGTCCGGCATCGCTCTTCGCGGTGGTCGCGTCGGTCCGCGCTGCGGCGGAGTCCTCGTCGTGAAGGGTGTCGTCCAGCACTGCTGATTTCTTGCTCATGTTCGTGTTCTTTCGTGAAATATCTTGTCGGCGTGGGCTTTCGGTCGGCATGCGGCGCGGTATCACCTCCCCGGGATCTGGACGTGGATGGCCAACGCGTCGCCCGAGGCGGTCGCGGCGAGGGCGTTGTCGAGGACCTGCCCCAGGTTCACCGTCCGCATCGCGGCGGCCCCGGCCCGGACTCCGGGCAGCAGGTCGACACCGAGTACCTGCAGATCCCCGGCGGACTTGTCGAGGAAGCCCTGCAGATCGTCGAGGAACGGGCTGGCGCCGTATTTGATGCCGTCGCGCAGCGGCCCGAAGTCGACCGCGAAGTGCATGCCTTCGATCACGTCGGTGAGACCTTGTGCGAACCCGACCATGTCGGGTGCGGCGCCCGCGAGATCGCCCGGTACCGAATCGCTCTGCAGCAGCAGCGGTTGCATGGCCTTCAGCAGGGTGGTGAGATTCCCGGACTGCTGGGTAATGGTGGACGCGAGCAGTTCACCGGCGTGGTTCAGATCGCCGAGGACCCGGCTGTCGTCCGGCAGAGCGACGTCCAGCATATGGAAGATGTCCTGAACCCGTTGTGGGTCAACCTGTTCCAGCAGCCGTGTGAGCCGCGCCGAGAGTTCCTTGAAGGTCGTGGGCACGACGATCTGCTTCGTGTCGATGGTGGCGTGATCGGCCAGGTAGGGCCCGGCGTCGCTGTCGGGCTGCACGGCGAGGTAGGTCTCGCCGAGCGCCGAGAGGTTGTCGATGCGGAAGCGGCTGCCGGCGGGAATGTGATACCCGTCGTCGTATTTCAACGCGACCTCGATGTGGTCGGCCGACGTGTCGACATCGGTGACGGTGCCGATCGCCACGCCGCGCAGCAGGACCCGGGACCCGGCCACCAGGCCATTGGTGTCCGATACGGCCATCATCGCGGTTTTCGTGTGTTCGAATGCGCCCGTTTGCAATCCGAGATGGTTCATGTACACGAACGAGGACGCGGCGATGACCGCCATGCCCAGCACGGATACTGCCGTCCGGTTGATCATTTCACGGCCCCCAGCATGCGCAGGACGTTCTCGACGTCGCCGATGAGCTGATCGCCTTGCGGCGCTTCGACCGAGCGGATGTTCACCGATGGATGCTGGACGAACGGCAGCAGCGTCGCGCGCAGGAAGGTGGAGAGCTTGTCCGTGGTCGCCGGTCCGTCGTCCCACAGTGCGCGCAGCGTTCCGCCCGCGCTCGCCAGGGAGTCGAGCATGGGCACCATCCACAGGCCGCCTTCGAAGATGCTGCCGATGGACGGCAGCACCAGGCTGACGTAGGAGACGATGCTGACGGCCCATCGCCGCCAGAAGTACGTTCCGGAATGGGTGCTGTCGTCGGTGAACATGGTGGACAGCAGCGACGATTTGCCATCGATCGCGACGGCCGTGGCGTCGAATCCGTTGAGCATCCGGTCGATCTCGCCGGTGTGCTGGGACAGGTCGCGCAGATCGGTCGACACCACCGTGGCCAGCTGTCGCACATCCTGCATCGCGGGCATCACCGAATTGATGCGGCCCATCGCGTCTTCGACCTTCTGGATGCTGCCGCCGTTGACGAAGTAGGCGAGCACCGCCATGGTGTCCTCCAGTTGCGGCGGTGAGGTCGTCCGGCTCGCGGGAACGGTGCCGCCCGGATCGAGGAATCCGGTAGCGGGGTGGTTCGGGTCCTGATCCAGTGCGATGTAGGTATCACCCAGCAGGGTGTTCTGCCGGATCACCGCCCGGATGTCCGCGGGCACCCGGGTACCGGATTTCAGCTCGGCGGTCACCGTTACCGCCTGTCCGGCGACATCCACCGCCTTGACCTCGCCGACCTGCAGGCCGTTCATCATGACGTCGGCGCCGGCGGGCAGATTCATCACACTGCCGAATTGCAGGGTGATGTTGTATCCGTTGTCGACGCCGCCGCGCACCGACGGCAGATCGTTGGGCCCCAGTGAGCACGATGTCGTCACGAGGACCGTGCCGCACAAGAAGATCGCGCCGAGCCCTGCCCTGAGCCTCGTCGAATGATTCATCTACTTGCCTTTCGCGAGAACCAGGTCCAGCAGTCCCGTCACCGGAACCGGTGCGCCCGAGCCGATGTCGACCGTCGGCGGCTGATAGCTCATGGTCAGACCGTCCGCACCCGACTGCTGCCGCAGCATCGCGGCCACCGGCGGGATCGACGACAGCAGGCTCGCAATGTCTTTCGACCGTGTCGCGGCCAGATGGATGACATCCGCCACCGGGCCCTTCATGAACGGCCAGAGCGTGTCACCGTAGTTGTGCTGGATGTCATTGAGCGTGGCGACCAGCCAGCCGACGTTGTAGGCGACCGAGGTGGGCCCGGACCACAGGTCGATGCCCGCCGCCAGCACCCCCGGCATCTGGTCCAGGATCGACCGCAGAGTCGCCCAGCGCTGCAAGGCCTCGTCGGTCAGCGGCGCCATATTCATGATGCTGGAACCGATATCGGAGATCAGCTGGTCCGGACTCTGCGCGGCGGAGGCGGCGTGCTGCAGCAGGGCGCGGGCGTTCTGATCGTTGCCGCGCATGGCGTCGTCGAAACCCGCGACCGCCGATTGGAAGCTCTGCTTGCCGTCGGCCGGCGCCATCGCATCGATGAAATCGGCAGCGGATCCCGCGATTTCGGAAATGCTCTTCGGAGTGAAGCTGTGCGACAGCGGAATACAGGAGCCGGAGGCGAGCTGCGCCCCGGATCCATGGTTTCCGACGAGTTCGAGACTACGATCGGCCAGCAGGGACTTCGACCTGGTCACCGCCTTCACATCGGCCGGGAGCCGGCGGTCGGAGGTCAGCGAGAAGGTGACCTCCACGTGGTCGCCCTTCGGCTCGATGCGGTCGATCCGCCCGATCCGGTAACCCATCTGGGTCACGGGGTTTCCGGCGTAGAGACCGACCGCGTCGGGCATAGCCGCGCAGAAGCCGGACCGGCTCTCCGGTGTGACTCGCGCGGCCACGGCATAGCCCCCGCCCGCGACGGCGGCGGTGACGCTCACGGCCGCGACCGTGATGATAAGTCGTTTGCGTTTCATGGTCATGTCAGCAGGTCCGTCCTGGAACAGGGACGCAGAGCGCCGCGGCCGAGATCGCTCCCCCGCTGACCGTGGCGAGGCCGTCGGGCCCCAGCCAGGCGACGAGCCGGTCCCGCAGGCCCTGCAACTGGTCGATCGCCGGGCCCATGTTCTGCTGGAAGCCCTCGATGGCGCTGCGGATGTTGGTGACCGCGGACAGCACTTCTTCCTTGTGGTTGAGGTAGAACTTCAGCAGCGGCTGGATCCGGTCCAGGGTGTCGCCGAGGAGGTGGTACGCCTCGTTGAAGCCGGCGTGCCAGGTGTTGTAGGTGCTGAGGACGATTTCGATCTGCCGGATCAGCTCGTAGACGAAATCCCTGCTGCCATTGAAGGTTTGCAGGTACTCCGCGGCGAGGTCGGTGATGGCGCGGACCTGTTCCCGCTGCTGGTCCAGCACGGTCGCGATGCTGTTCATGCCGGAGATCATCGAGCCGATGGATTCCGGATTGTGTTGCAGCGCTTGGGCGACCTGATCGATATTGGCATCGATGGTGCCGCCGTCGACCTTGTCGGTGACTTGGGGAGCGGCTTGCAGGACATCGCCGATCGAGTACGGCACCACGACCCGGTCGACCGGGATCACCGTATCGCCCAGCGCCGCAGTGCCGAGCGGGACCACGGTCACCGCGTAGCCCCCGACCGGGGTCAGCATCCGGACCTGGACCCGCGAGTCGGACCCGATGAAGGTGTCGGCGGAGACCTCGGCCTCCACCCGCACCGTGCTCGGCTGAATGGACACCTTGGTGACCTTGCCGACGGTGATGCCCGCGACGCGGACCTCTTCACCGGTGGACAGCGACGAGGCGTCGGTCGTCTCGAACGCGATCGTCTTGCGGTTCAGCGGGTGCAGGTACAGCACGCTTGTGGCCGCGAGGGCGACGACGGCGACGAGGACCACTACCGCGCCGAGCAACATCTCGTTGTGACCAATGCGGCGGACGATCGCCAGCGGGCCGGTGACGCCGGCCGAATTCCTCAGTGCGCGTTGCATACCACGACCTCGCTGTTGTTCAAGAGGACCCGCACCTCGGTCGGAAGGGTGGCGACGCCATTGGTGCACGCCATCGCACCCGGCTGCGCCGACAGCTGGGGTAGCTGCAGTCCGGCGAAGGCCATCGGCAGCAGCCGCAGGGCGTCGGCCGCGGCGGGCATCGACTGGAACGCCTGCATCAGCATCGTGTCGACGTCCAAGTCCTTGTTCAAACCGAGTTCGATGATCAACTGGTGCACCGGCGCCATGAACTGCGGCCCGAACGTGGCGGTCTTGCGGAACTCGTCCAGCACCGTCATGGCCTTGCCGATCGGAATGCTCAGCGACTGAACGAAATCCATCACCTGAGGCGACCTGCCGCCCATCGAATCCGAGATCCGGGAGAGGTTCGCGGCCAGGGTCGAGATGACCGCTTCGCGGTCGTGCGCCAGATCCGCGAGCTTCTGGACGCTGTCCAGCATCGGGGTCAGACCGCCGCCGTCTCCCTGCAGCAGTGAGATCGCGTTCTGGGTGAAGGTATTGATCTGATCGGTGCTCATGGTGCTGAGCACGGGCTGTAATCCGTTGAACAGCTGCGTGATATCGAACGACGGCCGCGTCATCGCGGTGCCCAGGTGATCGACCGGCTTGCCCGCTTGCTCGGGCGTCTCCAGGTCGACGTAGCGGACACCGGTGAGGTTCTGGTACTTGACGGCCAGCACTGTGTTGTCCGTGAGGCGGTACGGCTGCTCGAGCGAGAAGCCGACCTCGGCGATGCTGCTGCCATTGCGGCGGACCAGCTCGACCGACTGCACCTTGCCGATGCGCACGCCCTTGGTACGGACGTCGCCGTTCACGTGCAGACCCGACGCGTCGGTGAATTCCGCTGTGTAGCTGGTTGTTCTGCCGTCCACCGGGTTCTTGATGGCATTGATCACGATGACGAACAGCAGCACCGAGACCACCGCCGCGACACCGAGTTTCGCCAGGGTGACGAGAGTCTTGACCTTCGGGCTCATCGCGGCACCTCCGACTGCGGTGCCTGCGGTGCCTGCGGCAGGCCCGTCAGGGCGAGCGGCGCCGCCAGCATCGGCAGATTGTCCAGTACCAGACGGAGATTCAGGGTCTTGGCGCCGTCCGGACCGCTGAACACGCCGTTGTATCGGTCGACCAGTGTCGAGAGCTTCCCGAGCGCCGCACCGCCGTCCAGCAGCTGCGGCACCGTGTCGGTCAGCGCCTGGACCAGCTGCGTCACCGGGGTCAGTTCGGTCTGGTGCGAGGCGAGCAGGCGGCCCGCGGAGCCGAAGAGGTTGTTGGCGGCCAGGTACAGACCCTGGTCGGCCTGGTCCATCGCTTCGTCGTCGACGTGGAAGCTGCCGTCGGGCGCCTTGTTGAAGCTGATGTCGAACAGCGCCCACAGCGCGTCGACCGTCTGGCCGCTGAAGGCCGGGAGCACCGCGAGGATGTCGTTCGCCCGCCCGAGCAGCTCGCTCGGCATCGCCTGCTGTGTCTTGGCGGCGCGGTCGGCGACCACGATGCCGGTCTGGATCAGCGGGGTCAGTCCGTCGGTGTAGCGGATGACCTTGTCCAGGGTCGTGATCATGGACTCGGTCAGTGTGCCGTCGATCGCCAGCGAACCCTTTTCCAGCATCGTGGACATGGTGAAGTCACCGGCCGGCATGCGGTCGAGCACCCGATCCGCGACCAGGTTGCCACCGCCGGACTTGCTGACCAGGTTCACCGCGGTGATACCGAAGTAGTTCTCAGGCCGGAAGTCGACCTCGAACGAGTCGGTCAGTCCGTGGATCTGATCCGGTCTCAGCAGCAGGCTCATCCGCAGCGAGCCGCTGCGGGTCCGGTCGAGTCCGGAGACCTCGCCGACCTCGGCGCCGTGCAGAATCACCTTGGTGCCCTTGCCGACACCCGGGCCGACGTAGGGCACGTCGACACTCACCGGTAGTCCGTCGGGTTTCTCGTAGCGGGGGCGGACCCAGACGGCCGCGACGATCGCGATCGTCACCACCACGATCACCGCGGCGGCCGCGACGTTCACCACGCGCGCCTGCTGACTGTCCGTCCCCCGTAAGAAGTCCTGATTTCTCGTCTTCCCCATTGCCTATCCCTTGAAGATCAGAAGCGGGCTCAGCCCCCAGATGGCAACCGTCATGCAGAAATTCAGCACCACGATCGCGACCAGGCTGGCTCGGATCGCCCGTCCCGACGCGGCGCCGACACCGGCCGGACCGCCGCTGGCGAAATACCCGTAGTAGCAGTGGATGATGGTCACCACGGCGCAGAAGGTGACCGCCTTGATCACCGAAGCGCCCAGGTCCGGGAGGCTCAGAAACTGAGCGAAGTAATGGTCATAGGTCCCGGCCGGCTGCCCGTGGAAGGTCTTCACGATGATGCCGCCGGTGATGAAGCTGATCACCAGGGCCATCAGATAGCCCGGCAGCACGACGAGCATGCCGCCGATCAATCGCGTCCCGACCACGAATGGAATCGCTTGCAGGCCCATCGATTCCGTGGCGTCGATCTCCTCCGAGATCCGCATGGCGCCGATCTCCGCCGTCATCCGGCAACCAGCCTGCGCCGCGAACCCGATACCGGTGACGATCGGCGCGATCACCCGGATATTGCCGAATGACCCGATGATGCCGGTCAGCGGACCGAACCCGAGCAGGTCCAACGCCATGAACGCCTCGATCGCCACCACGGCGCCGACCGCCACACCGAGGAAGAACATCAGGCTCACCACGCCACCGTCAACGATGAGCGAACCGCTGCCCCAGGCCATGTTGTTCATGGTTTTCCACGTCGCCTGGCGATAGTGGCGAATCGTCTTGGGCAGCAGGTAGATCGTCTTGGTGACGAAGACCGTCACCTGACCGATTTCACCGAAGGCACGAGTAATCATTCGTTCACG
This sequence comes from Nocardia sp. NPDC059154, assembly GCF_042755705.1. Lineage (NCBI taxonomy): Bacteria > Bacillati > Actinomycetota > Actinomycetes > Mycobacteriales > Nocardiaceae > Nocardia > Nocardia sp. NPDC059154. The sequence goes on along the minus strand of NZ_JBHZCS010000015.1, from coordinate 58,056 downwards.
CCAACCGTGCCGGGAAGAACATCATCTGCAGCTGGCTCACCAGCAGATTGGTAATGAAGATGCAGAAGACGCTGAGGACCACGGAGGCGTTCACGGCATTGGCCACGCCCTTGGGCCCGCCCTTCGCCTCCAATCCGCGCAGGCTCGCGATCAACACCACGATCGTCGCGAATATCAGGGCTTTCAGGACGGAGAACACCAAGTCGGTGGGTGTCGCGAAGGCGCCGAAGGACTGCCAGAAGCTACCGGGGACAACGTGATTGACATTGGCGGAGATGATCAGGCCCGCACCCACGCCGGCCGAGATGATGATGATGCACAGCATCGGCGCGATGGCGATCATGGCGAGGAACCGTGGCATCACCAGGCGTTCGACCGGGTCGACACCCATCACGCGCATGGCGTCGATCTCTTCCCGGATCGATCGGGCGCCCAGGTCCGAGGCGATGGCGGAGGCCGCCGCGCCACTCATGAGCAGGCCGGCCGCCATGGGCGCGCCCTGCCCGACCACGCCGAGCCCGCTCGCCGCGCCAGCCAGCGAGTTGGCTCCGACCTGGTTCATGATGCCGCCGACCTGGACCGACACCTCGGCGCCGATCGGGACCGCCATCAACAACGCGGGCAGCGCGGTCACCTTCAACAATGACCACATCTGCTCGATGACCTCATGAATCGGCATACGCAGCTTGATGGAATCCACAACGGCAAACCGCACCACCGCGGCGGTCAATTCCGCGGATCTTCCGATAGTGGCGAGAGAGCGCTTGGGCGACTCTTTCGCATAATCAACGACCCGAGCGCCGAATCGCGGACGCTGCCGTATCACCGGTGGTTCCATTGGTTTCTGTGCCGGTTCCGGAGCAACTACCGGCTGCAATGTAGCCGTCATTGTTTATCACGCATTCCTAACTTGAAGACTATTTACTTCAGATTAAAAACTGAGGATGAGCAGGGGCTCCTTGCCTTTCCATCTAATTCGGAATATGTGACATACGATCCCGACATCCACGATATGTGGTCGGCGTCACTACACGGTCAGCATAGCATAAGTCGGCTTACGCGCAAGACCGTTCGATACGGACTGCAAAAAACAACCGGAATGTTTCAATAAAAACGGAATACCGTAGGATTTAATCGTCGACCAGAAACACAACTGCCCTCCGATTCACGAAAGTGAACCGGAGGGCAGTATTTCAAGTTGTGTGCGGGTTTCCGGCCCGCGGACTTCTAGTTGGATCCCGCGGCCATGGACTCCACTGCCGTCAGTCGCTCGGAGATGGCCTGCTCCCGCTGCCGCTCGACCGCACGGCCGAACAATCGCAGGCCCTTGTCCTCGGAGCGGAAGTGCTTCAGCATCGCCTTCGCCGCGTTCTGACCGGGCATGCCGCTGATACCGGCGACCGGGTGGGTGCCGGAACCGGTGAGGAACAAACCGGGTACCGGCGTCCGGTAGCCCGCGAAACCCGCGGCCGGCTTGCGCGGGCCGAACCGGGTGATGATCGGGTCGACGTGGTACACGTTGCCGTCGATCGCCCAGAACCGATCCTGGATATCGGGCAGTGCCAAATCTCGGCGGGCCACCTCGAGATCCTCGACGCCCTCGTAGAAGAGGTTCGCGTCCTTGATCACGCTCTCGGTGATCTGCTTCTTGGCCTCATCCCACGGCAGACGCGGGATGCTGGGCGTCAATCCACTCCAGAACCAGTACAGGTCGCCGCCGGGGGGTGCCATCGACTCGTCGAACGCCGTCGACACCATGCCTAGGCCTGGAACATGTTGCGGCACATCGCCGCGCACGCAGTCACGCATCGCGGCCAGCGTCTGTTCATAGGTGTGGTACGAGTTGCACGCGACCCGCAGGTCCAGGCCATCACCACGCCACTTCTCGTGGCGCGTCATCCGGATCTTGCCCTTCAGCGCGACATTCAGCTTGTAGTCGGTGATCCCGCGCTTCAGGGTCGGGATGTTCTCGACCGCGTTCTGCAGCTTGGGCGGCAGCACACCCTTGGGCAGCAAGCGGGTCAATGTGTTTCGCGGGCTGCACGCCGTCAGCACACCGCGGCGAGCGTAGATCTCTTCACCGTTGGCCAGGTGCACACCGGTGACCCGGCCGCCGCGCACGATCAACTCGTCGACCGGCGAGTTGGTGCGGATCCGGCCGCCGTTGGACTCGATGCTGGCGATCAGCGCCTTGGGCAGCGCACCGGTGCCGCCGTGGAACATCGCGACGCCGTAACGGCTCAGCACGCCCAGGTAGATCAGCGACCAACCGCTCAGGTCCTGGTCGAACTGCATGAACGGCAGCGCGATCAGCAGGGGCGCGCGGATCATGTCGTGCTCGAAGCTCTCCTCGATCGCCTCGGTCTGCGACGACGCCATCCAGCGGCCGATCGCGATCAGCTCGCGACGGTTCTTCACCATGCCCTTGGCCGCCTGCATGATCGCGCGGATCTCCGGGCGGGTCGGGCTGGTCTGCATCAACGGAATGCCGATCTCGACCGCGGCGTCGATCACCCGATACAGATCGAGCAGGGCTTCGGCGTCCTTGCGCGAGAACCGTTTCAGCTCTTCCGCCGTCTTGCGCGGATCACGCCACAGGCCCAGCGAGGAACCATCGGCGGCCAGCTGATAGTGCGCCGGATCGATGATGGTCTGCTTCAGACCGAACTTGGCGCTGAGACCGAGTTCCTTGTCGATGTTCGTGGTCCGGAACAGCGATGCCTGCATCGAGGCCTCGTTGATCGTGTATCCCGGAGCCTCGGGCAGGAAGGGATTCGTCGCGGTCATGCCACCCGCGGTCGAGTGCGCCTCGACGACGAGTACATCGAGACCGGCCTGGGCCAGATAGGCGGCGGCCACCAGGCCGTTGTGCCCAGAGCCGACGACGACGACGTCGGCCACGTTGGAACTGGGTGGCATTGATCGAACCTCTCATTCTTCCGTTGGTGCGGATCTGTCTGTGCAAGACGGAATAGAAAATCCGCTGGTCTTACGCGGAGGCGCAGTGCCCGCCGCCCGCCGACGTCCGTGATCGGAGCCACCGAAGGTCTCCGAGTAGTGATGCTAGCCACTAATTAACGTTGACGTCAATATCGGCGTCTTCTAATCTAGATTCGAATTGCCACGTACGCAACGTGGCGACAGCGCACGACCCGAAAGGTGCACGATGACCACCGGTGTTCAGAGAGTTTGTGCCCTCAGCGGGCCGCTCTTCGCGGCCTCGCTCTTCGTCGGCATGATCATGGCCGGCCTCTTCCCACCCAAGCCGCCCAGCTGGTCCGCACAGCAGGTCGCCGAGTTCTGGAGCACCGACGCCGACCTCAAACGGGCCGGACTGATGATCATCATGATCGGCTCCGGCCTGCTGATCCCGTTCGGCGCCATCCTCGCGGTGCGGCTCAAGAAGATCGAGGGCGCCTCCTCGCCGTTCACCTATGTGATGCTGATCAGCACCGGCATCAGCTCGGTCGCGATTCTGCTACCGGTGTTCATGTTCGCGGTGGCCGCCTACCGGCCCGACCAGCGGTCGCCCGAGCTCACCCAGGCGTTCAACGACGCGGGCTGGCTGCCGTTCGTGATGAACTGGCCGGCCGTCACCGGCATGGCGCTGGCCATCGCGTTCGCCATCCTCGGCGATCGCAGCCGGACGCCGCTGTGGCCGCGCTGGGCGGCCTACTACAACCTGTGGACCGGATTCCTGTTCGCCGCAGGCGGTTTCGCGATCTTCTTCAAGCACGGCGTCTTCGCGTGGAACGGACTGCTGGCCTACTGGATGGCCGCGGTCGTGTTCGGCGTCTGGTTCTTCGTGCTGGCCTATCTGCTGTGGACGACCACCGGCGCGCACGCGACCTCCTACGACGACACCGCCGTGGCGGCCCGATGACACAGACCGCCGTCGACCTCGACGTCGCGGTGCCCGCGCGGCGGATTCCGGGCGAGGAGGGCATCTGGGTCTTCGTCATCGGAGACATGACCGTCTTCGCGCTGTTCTTCGGCGTGTTCATGTACACGCGTGGACACGATCCGGCCGCCTTCACCCCTGGGCAGCCCGGCCTGGACCGGACGCTGGGCGCGATCAATACGGTGCTGCTGCTCACCGGTTCGCTGCTGGCCGTCCTGGGTGTGCGGGCCTGCCGAACCGCTCCGGCTCGCACCCGGATGGCGCTGTTCCTGTCGGCGGCCGCGTGCGCGGCCGGGTTCGTCGTCATCAAAGCGGTCGAGTGGTCGCATCAGTTCGCCGCGGGCCACACGGTGGGTACGAACGACTTCTATTCGTACTACTTCGTTTTCACCGGTATCCATCTGCTCCACGTGCTCATCGGCATCATCGTTCTCCTGCGGATCGCGTTCGTCGTCCGTAAGGAGACCCTCGAATCCCGTGATCACGTGCTCGCCGAGAGCGGCGGGATCTTCTGGCACATGGTCGATCTGCTGTGGATCGTCCTGTTCGCACTCTTCTATCTGATGCACAACGGAGTGTCATGACCACCACGCGTCGCATTGGCCTGGTGTGGGCCGTTCTGATCGCGGCCACCGGCGTTTCCTGGCTCACCGGAACCGAATTCGGCAATCGTTCCGAATCCGCGGTCACCGTCCTGCTGCTGGCGGTGTCCTTCTTCAAGATCCGCCTGATCGGCCTGCAGTTCATGGACATCCGCACCGCCCCGCGCGGCCTGCGAGCCTGGTTCGAGGCCTACATCGCCGGCGTGCTCGGGATACTCATCGCACTGTCCGTCCTGGCGTAGCGCGGATGCGCCTGAGGCGGACGGCCGGTGAGACAACGTTCTCGCCGGCCATCCGCGTTCGTCTCACCAGCCATTGCCTTCCAGCAGCTTGGTGAACTGTGCGACAACCGATTCGAGGTCGTCGTGGCTGCCGACGAACCCCGCGTACAGGCCCATCCCCCACATCACCGCGATCAACATCTCCGTGACCGCCTCGATATCGGTGCCTGCCGGCAGCACACCGCGGTCCGCGGCCGAGTGGAGCGTCTCACCGAGGAATCCCCGCAACTCGTCGAGCTGGCCGAGGGCCCGTTCCTGGAACTCCGGATGGCGCACGGAGTCGAGCAGCGATGACGAAATGAACTGTGCGTACGAACGATCGGACGAATCGGCGCGGACCGCAGTCGCGAGGAACGACGAGATCCTGGCCGCCAGCGTCGGCTGCTCGCTGGCCTGATCGATTCCGGCGGCGACCACCTCGTCCCGGGTCGCTTCGAACAGCGCCGTGTACAACTCGGTCTTGTCCCGGAAGTAATGGTTGACGGCGGGCCTGGTCAGATCCGCGCGCGCCGCGATCTCACGGAACGTGGCGCTCTGATAACCCACCTCGGAGAACACCGCCCTGGCGGCGTGCAGAATACGCTGACGCGTGTCCGCACCGGCGGTCATCGCCGGGCGTCCACGCCCTCGTGCGCCGCGACCGACTTCACTCGTCATGCGCTTCACCCCACATCCATGCTCACCGGGACTGGAACGAAATTCGGCACCGGGTCAGGTGAATACAGCGACGTAGCGCCAATCCAATACCGGCCGTTCACGGCCCACGATGCGACCGTCCGCGAAAACCTCCGATCGAAGCTCGATCAGGTGGGCACCGGCGGTCGACGGGAGCACCCGTTCGACAGTGATCACACTACGCAAGGTGTCCCCCTCGTGCACGGGCCCGAGATGGTCACAGCCGTGCCATCCCACGACCGTCGCGAGATTCGGGAACGCCCGGGAGGCCTGGGCGAGCGCCAGGCCGATGGTGTGTCCGCCGTAGACGAGACGCCTGCTCCCCGCGGCGGATTCGTCATGGTGCACGCGCGCGATATTGAGACTGAGGCGGGCGAGTTGCGCGGCGCCGTCGACGAGATCGCCGCCGACGATGTCGATCTTCTGCCCCGGTTCGGGAATCGTCCCGGCCGCGCCCGGCGCCCAGCGCAGCGTCTCGAAGTCCCATGCCGCGAGCGATGCCGACCAATCCGGTTCCCCCGACGGACCGAGGTGGTCGAGATCGTCAGCACGACCGGTCTCCATATCCGCGCGCAGCGGGAGCATGGCGCACCGCCAGAAGTCGAGAACATCTCGGCCGAGTTGATCAACGGTATGAATCCGCAGGGCCACCAACCCGGTCGGCGCGCGATCGGTGCGCCGCCGGTTCTGCCGCAGTCCTTCGACCGTGGTGGTCGTGGTGAGAGTGTCTCCCAGATGGGGCATGCGCCGGAAGGCGAGCCCTCGATAGAACAGATTCGCCTTCACATGGTGGGTGACCACCGTCGACTGACCGATGGCGATATCCCACACCAAGGCGGGGTGTGCCAGCCCCGGAGCACCGGTCACCGCTACCGACAGCCCGTGGTCGAGGGGAAGACGCAGCCGGTCGCCGACGATCGACTGATGTACCGCCGCAAGACCTTCGGTCAAGGTGACCGCCGGCGCACCGTCGAACACCTGCCCACGCTCGAGCTCCTCGAAGTACGGTCCTTCCGCGTTCATTGCGCCACCGCCGTCTTGAGCAGCGTCCGGCGCGCGGCCACCGCGACCGCCTCGTCGATCATCTGGCCGTCGAGTTCCACTGCGCCACGGCCGCTGTCATGGGCCGCCGCCAGCGCGTCCACCACACGGCGCGCGTAGTGCACTTGCTCACTGGAGGGTTCGAACACGGCATTGATCATGTCGACCTGACGGGGATGAATGGCCCATTTGGCGTCGAAACCGATCCGCGCCGCATGGCTCACCGCCGCTTGGAATTCGTCATCGACCCCGACGCCCAGGTACGGGCCGTCCACCGCGTCGAGGCGATGGGTGCGCGCGGCGGTGATCACCCTGTCCTGCACCGCGATCCAGAGCGCGGGATCCAGCCCCGCCGCCCGGCCCAGTGACGCCGCGAGATCGGCGTATCCGGTGATCAACGCCGTGAGCCGGGTGGTGGCCGCGGCGATCTGCTCGATTCGGCTCAGCCCGTCGGCGGTTTCGATCAGCGCCTCCACGGCCAGCGGCGCTCCGCCGTCGGCCTCGATCCCGTCGAGCAGGCGGTCGGCGAACTCCAGATCCCCCGGCGACTCGACCTTGGGCAGCACGATCGAGCTCGCCGGGATTCCCGACCGGGCGACCGCGTCGATATCGAGGTGGCACCAGCGACTGCGAGTCGCATTGACCCGCACCGCGATCGACGGCAGCCGGCCGAAGTCGTCCCACTCGATCGCGCTCAGCAGCGCCCGCGCTCGGTCCTTGTCCGCGGGCGCGACGGCATCCTCGAGGTCGATCACGACCTGGTCCGCGCCGGCGGTCATCGCCTTGCGGATCTTGCGCTCGTCGCCACCGGGTACGCAGAGGACCGACCTCCGCGGTGGACGTTCTGTCATCGACAGCCACCCTTTCTACTTTTTAATCTATGTTAAAGTATATCGATAACTTATCGGAGCCCCACGAGGAGTCAACTGTGAGCGAGCTGTCCGCCGAGGAGCAGCAGGTAGTGGCGACGGTGCGTGAATGGGTCGACCGCGAGGTCCGCCCGGTCGCTCGCGACCTCGAACACGCCAACGAATACCCCGAGAAGCTGATCGAGCAGATGAAGCAGCTCGGCATCTACGGCCTGGCCATTCCCGAGCCGTACGGTGAAGCGCCGGTGTCGATGCCGTGCTACGTCGGCGTCACCGAGGAGCTCGCGCGCGGCTGGATGAGCCTGGCCGGCGCGATGGGCGGCCACACCGTCGTCTCGAAGCTGATTCTCGCCTTCGGCACCGAAGAGCAGAAGCAGCGGTATCTGCCGAAAATGGCGACCGGGGAAATCCGGGCCACCATGGCGCTCACCGAACCGGGCGGCGGCTCCGATTTGCAGGCCATGATCACCACCGCCAAGCGAAATGCGGACGGCTACACCATCAATGGCGCGAAGACCTGGATCAGCAATGCCCGCCATTCACAATTGATCGCGCTGTTGTGCAAGACGGACCCGGCCGCCGAACCGCGGCATCGCGGCATCAGCATTCTGCTCGTCGAGCACGGCCCCGGCCTGACCGTGTCGCGCGATCTGCCGAAACTCGGCTACAAGGGTGTGGAGAGCTGCGAACTTGTCTTCGACGGATATCGCGCGCCCGCGGACGCGGTGCTCGGCGGTGTCGAGGGCAAGGGCTTCTCGCAGATGATGAAGGGCTTGGAAACCGGTCGCATCCAGGTGGCCTCGCGCGCGCTCGGTGTCGCCCAGGCCGCGTTCGACGACGCCTTCGCCTACGCCCAGCAGCGAGAGAGCTTCGGCGTTCCCATCTGGAAACACCAGGCCATCGGCACCTATCTGGCCGAGATGGCCACCAAGCTCACCGCCGCGCGGCAGCTGGTCCTGCACGCCGCACGCAAGTTCGACGCCGGTGACCGCTGCGACATGGAAGCCGGGATGGCCAAGTTCTACGCCTCCGAGGTCGCCATGGAGATCGCACTCGACGCGGTGCGCATTCACGGCGGCTACGGCTATTCCACCGAATACGACGTGGAACGCTATTTCCGCGACGCGCCGCTGATGATCGTGGGCGAGGGAACGAACGAGATCCAGCGCAATGTCATTACCGCTCAACTGATCTCCCGCGGCGGCCTCACTCGCTGAACCTCGGGATCCGACCGGCTCGGCGGTGGTGCGCCACCCCTCGCGACCCACCACCGCCGGGCCGGCCGATACGATCACGCCGAAGTCTGTTGTCCCGCAACCGCGGACGGCACCCCGAGCACTCGCTCGAGCTCCTCGAGTTCCACATCCGTGTACGCCGCCAGGTCTGCCACATTCGGCACCGACCGGCGGCACGCGGTGAAACTGATGTCGACCTGCTGTGCGTAGCTGGACATGGTCGCGTTCAGGGCCTGACCGTGGAACAGCACCGACGGACCGTAGATCTGCTCCACCGGCGCTCCGTCGTAGTACAGCGGCTGCGTCGGACCGGGGACATTGGACACGATCAGGTTGGCGCTGGGCCGGACTCGGCCGCTCAATCCGAGGATGAACAATCCGATCTGCGGACCGGTCAGCAGAATCGTGAACGGCGCGACCGCATGCGCGGGCAGCGACCGTTGCACCCGCTTCGCCGCGGTGGTGGACCGATGCACGGCCCGCAGCCGAGCCAGCGGATCGCCGATCTCGGTGTGCAGCCGCGCGAACAGGAACGCCAGCGCGTTCCCGACCGGCGCCTGACTCGCGTCCCGCAGGTTGACCGGCAGTTGCCCGACAACCGATGTGGCGGGAAGTCCGCCCCGCTCCAGCAGGTACCGGCGCAGCGCGCCGCCGAAGACGGTCAGGAAGACATCGTTGACAGTGACATCGGCGGCCGTGGCTATCCGCTTCAGGCGCGCGAGTTCGTAGTGCCGGGTGACGAATGTCCGCTTGTTCCCCACCCTGCGGTTGAACACCGTGTCCGGGGATTGGAACGGTCCGGCCAGGGCGCCGGTGTGATCGCGGTGGATCGCGATGAACATGCGAATCAGCGCCGACACCGCGAGGGCACCGGAACCTACTGCCCGGCACAGTGTTCCGACGATTCGCAACGCCGGGTGCCGTGCGCCGCGCCCCGGGATGACCCGCAGCTCAAGCGCTGCGCCGTTGCCGCGGATGCCCGCGCTCCAGGGCGGCAGCATGCCACGGGCCGCCGGGTCCGGACTCAGGATCCGCCCCAGCAGTCGCGCGGCGCCGACACCGTCGAGCTGCCCGTGATGGAGCTTGAGGTATATCGCGAAGCGACCGTGTTCGAGCCCTTCGATCACGTGGCATTCCCATAGTGGCCGACGCCGATCCAGGGGCAGCGAATGCAGGTGCGACACCAGCGTTTCCAGCTCTCGTTCACCCCCGGGCGCGGGCAACGCGATGTGGCGGAGATGGTGGTCGAGATCGATGTCGGCGTTGGGAACGGTGTGCCAGCCCGGTAGGGGTGTCTTGCGTAGCAGCAGGTTGAACGGCGGGGCGAAGGTCCGGTCCGACCTCCACCGGGTGACCAGATCCCCCACATAGGTGCCAGCGGCGCCCTCCGGGGGCGACAGGATGAGCAGCGGTCCGAAATGTGATGGTGCATCGCGCTTTTCGATGTAGAACCACGCGGCATCGAAAAGGTTCAAGAAGGTTCTCGTCATCTACCTGTTCTCACTCGACTGGAACGGACGGATGGCCTTCGTCGTTGAACGCCGTCGCAAGAGCAAGGGGTGCCTGGCGCGCGCCTGCCGGAGACCCCAGCCTCCGACATTGATCTAATGTACGTTAAATTTTCAGCTCCGTCCGAGTAATCGGCATCGACGTTGCGCATGACACACGACCAACTCGGCGCAAGCTCCGCCGGTGGCGATTTCCTCACTTGAGAGTGCACTTTTGGCGCCCGCACCGCATCCCCGGCGAGCAAGGAGGCGCTCGACGCAGCACCCGGAAGTATGACCGGTCGCACATATTGACATGAATGTAAATTAGATTACTCTGGGCCACCGTGTGCGGTGTGTCATACGAAAGATCAGGACTCATGACCGTATCGAAACCGACCGTGGTCGCCATTCCCAATGCGCTCCACAGCGAATCACCCCCGAACGCCTCGTGGAGTTCCATCAACCTGGCCGAGGCGGTCCCGGGCGTGATGACCCCCCTGTGCGCCAGCGCCTGGGTTCCCGCCAGCGAGCTCGGGCTGCGCGCGCCCTTCTTCGCCATGGGCGCGCTGGACGCCGACCGGCGGTCGATCCCGGCGGATCCGCTGGACCGGATCACCAATGTGTTCTACGGCCGCATGGCGGTCCGGGTCGATTTCCTCTGTGAGATGGGCGATCTGATCCCGGGACAGTCCGGCGAGGCGCTCTCCCGGGATTTCTTCGGTTTCGTCCCACCCGATTTCGTGAGCAAGCCGTCGAACCGACGACTCCCGATGATCCTGATGCGGTATCCCCGAACACTTCTCGGCATCGCCGCCGAGATCGAGCGACGACGGCGCGAGACCGACGCGTGGTGGCGGACCGCCATCCCCGACAGCGCCGTGCTCGGTCTGAAGGACGCGCAACGACTCCTGGTCCAGGCGATGGATCGATTCGCCGACAACCTCGCCATGCAGGCGGTGGTCAGCGCGTGCGCGATTCAACCGGTCTACGAACAGCTCACCACGATGGCCACCGCCGCCGGCACCGCACCGGCCGACCTGATGCGCGGGCACGGATCACACGAGGAGAGCGCGGTCCTGTCCGACCTCTGGGCAGTGTCGCGCGGGCGTCTGGAGCTGCCCGAATTCCTGTGCCGGCACGGATATCACGGCCCCGGCGAGGGCGAACTGTCCACCACGGTATGGCGCGAGGACCCGTCGCCCATCCTGCGCATCATCGATCAGTACCGAACCCTGGACGACACCGCGGCACCGGAGGAGACCGAGGCCGATTCCGTGAGTCGCCGTGAGGCGGCCGAACGGCGGCTGTTCGACAATCTCCCGTGGTCGAAGCGGCTGCCAGCGCTGCTGCTCCTGCGGCTCGCACGGCGGTTCGTGCCGCTGCGCGGCGTCGGCAAGGTCTCGTACCTGCAAGCCCTCGATGTGATCCGAGCGTGCGCCCGGCGCATCGGCGCGCTGCTCGTCGCGACGGGACAGCTCGAAACCCCCGACGACGCTTTCTATCTCACGCGCGAGGAGATCACCGGCTCGCTAAGCGGGGACCTCCGCGCGATCGTGGACCGGCGCCGTACCGATCGGAGGCTGTACCAGTCGCTCGAGGTCGAGACCTCCTGGACCGGTACGCCCGTCGCGACACCGATCGAGGTTCCGGCGCGGGAGCGAACCAGCACGCTGTCCGGCGTCGGCGCCTCACCCGGTGTGGTCGAAGGCCGTGCCGTGGTGGTGCTCGACCCGTCCGAGACAGAGATCGAAGCCGGCGACATTCTCATCGCGCACACCACCGACCCGTCGTGGGTCTCGCTGATGTTCCTGTCCGAGGCCCTGGTCGTCGATATCGGCGGCATGCTCAGCCACGCCGCCGTGGTCGCGCGGGAACTCGGCATTCCCTGCGTCATGAACACCAAGAACGGAACACAGGTCATCCGCACCGGTGACGTCGTCCGCGTGGACGGCGCCAGCGGCTGTGTGGAGATCATTCGCACCACCGAAGGAGATTCTCAGTGAACGCCAGCCTCACCACGACCGCGGCCTGGGGCCCGCTCGCCGAACCCATCCACACCGAGGCGGCGGCACCGGGCGGTCCGGTCTGGAAAGACAATGCGTACCTGTCGTTCTGGGATACCGATGCCGAGGTCTTCGGCACGCTGCACGTGTCGACCTCCCCCAACGACGAACGGGGGCGCCGCACGCGCTGCAGCATGTCGGCGGGCGGTCGCACCGCCGAGATCATCGAAAGCCTGGAACCCGGCAGCTTCACGAGTTCCTCCATCGACTTCGGGCTCGACGGGGTGGTGCGGGTCGAGCACCCCGATCTGACCTTGGAATTGACCAATACGCCGCTGTTCGTGCCCGCGGACTACGCGGTCGGCGGGCTCATCCCCGAACTCGTCCCCGGCAAGCCGCTGCAGCACTATCAGCAGGGCTGCGCGATCGCCGGGACCGCGACCTTCGCCGACGGCACGACTCACGCCTTCCAGGGCTACGGAATGCGCGACCGCACCTGGGGATTCCGCGACGAATCGGCCCAGTGGATCGAGTACGCCGGCCTGATCGCCGTGTCCGAGGACAGTTTCCTCACGGCGATGAAATTCCTCGGGGCGGACGGCACGGTACGCGGCGACGGCTTCTACATCACGGGCGAATCGTCCACTCCCATCACCGGTATCGCCTTCGCTCGCGACGCGGCCGCACAGTTCGTGCGGGCGACGCTGACGCTGGCCGACGGCTCCGAGCACGTCGCGCACCTCACCGATCGCGCGGCCGGGTTCTGGGTACCGATGGGCGCGGCGAGCGAAGGCCCCGCCTTCGGCACCTACGACGATTTCATGCGGCTGGTCCTCGATGGCCGACCGGGCGCGGGACTGTTCGAACAGGGCATCCTGCACCGCGTTTGGTGATCGACCGGCACCGACCAGGAGTACTGGAAATGAACGACGAAATTCGGATTCTGCAAACGACCAGGCTCAAGGGACGCCCCCGGATCGAGGACCTGAGCGAGACTCTCGATCTGGCACGCGACACCCTCGAGTCGGCTCTGCGTCCCATGCTGGGAGCCGGTCTGCTCGAAGAGGTCAAAGGGCGCGTCAAGCTGACCCTCGAAGGCAGGCAGCGGCTCGAAACACTGTTCGCGGCCGTGCGCGCCGGGACCGATCAGACGGCCCTGTCCGCCGCGTACCACGAATTCGATTCCTACAATTCGCGATTCAAGCAGCTGGTGACCGACTGGCAGCTGATCGACGGTGAACGGCCCAACGACCACACCGACGCCGACTACGACAACACGATCATCCGGCGACTCTCCGACCTGCACGCGAACTTCCTCGAGCTCGTGGCCCGGTTGGCGGGTATCGCTCCCCTACTGTCGGACTATCCGCGCCGATTCACCGACGCGCTCGGCCGAATCACCGCGGGCGAGCACCGCTGGCTGGCCGCACCGCTGATCGACAGCTACCACACCGTGTGGTTCGAGCTGCACGAGAACCTCATCGGGCTTGCCGGCCTGTCCCGGGTCGCCGAAGCCGCCGCCGGGAGGGCCGAATGAGTACGCATCCTTCCGTCGTACAGCTCAAGGGTCTCGCCGGTCTCGACCGAACTGTGGTGGGAGGCAAGGCCTGGAGCATCGACCGCATGCTCGCGCTCGGAATTCCAGTACCCCCGGCCTTCGTCCTGACCACCGACGTGTGCCGCGACTACTACGCCAACGACCGGCGAGTGGACGACTCCGTCTGGGATGCGATCCCGGCGGCCATGGCAGAGCTCGAACTGATCACCGGCCGCCACTTCGGCGCCGCGGCCCGGCCGCTGCTGGTGTCCGTCCGCTCCGGCGCCGCGACCAGCATGCCGGGCATGATGGACACGGTTCTCAATCTCGGCATGACCGACGAGGTCGAGCGGGCCCTCGCCATGGAGAGCGGGGATCCCGGCTACGCGGCCGACACCCGGCGTCGATTCCTCGAGCAATTCGAGCGGGTGGTCGGGGTACCGGTGCCGCTGGACCCCTGGGAACAGTTGCGGCTCGCAGCCACCGCGGTACTGCAATCCTGGAATTCCGATCGTGCCATCCATTACCGCCGCGAGCGGGGCATCCCGGACGATGGCGGCACCGCGGTCACCGTGCAGGCCATGGTCTTCGGCAATTTCGATGACAAATCCGGCACCGGAGTGCTGTTCACCCGGAACCCGCTGACCGGCTCGGCCGAACCCTACGGCGAATGGCTGCCGCGCGGGCAGGGTGAGGACGTCGTATCCGGCCGCGCCAATGCGCAGCACCTGGACGACCTGGGTGCGTCGATGCCGCACGTCCACGCCGAACTGATGGCCGCCGCCACGCGTCTGGAAGAGGATCGGCGCGACGTACAGGACATCGAGTTCACCGTCGAAGGCGGCACACTGTGGCTGCTGCAGACCCGCAACGCCAAGCGGACTCCGGAAGCCGTTGTCCGGCATGCCGTTCTGCATCAGCGGCAGGGACTCATCGACACCCGCGAGGCGCTCGACCGGATCGGCGTCCAGGATGTCCAGGCACTGCTCACCCCGCATCTGGACCCCGCGGCGGTCGCCACGGCCACGCGTGTGGCAAGCGGTAAACCGGCGTGCCCGGGCATCGCATCGGGGGTCGTCGTCACCGACGCCGACGAGGCCGAAGACCGTGCGGCCCGAGGCGAATCCGTGATCCTGGCCCGGCCCACCACCGACCCGGATGACGTCGCCGCCATGTCGGCGGTCTCGGCCGTGCTCACCGAGTTCGGCGGATCGACCTCGCACGCCGCGGTCGTGTGCCGCGAGATGGGCGTGCCCTGCATCGTCGGCTGCGGCGCGGACACCGTCACCGCCCTGGCCGGACAGTTCGTCACCGTGTCCGCGACCACCGGGACCGTCTACCACGGCGGGCTGCCGATCATCACCGGTTCGGAATCCGGGGACCCGGACCTGGCGCTCCTATCCGATTGGCTCCGAACCGAACTCGGCGCGGCGGCCACCGGCAGCCTGCCGGAACTGCTCCGGCTGCGCGCCCACCGCCTGAACACCGAGAGGACCGCATGACCGACCGCCACACCGTCTACTCGCTGCTCGACTCCCAGGGTTGCGATCCTCGTAAGACGTGGACGACAGGCAATGTGGCAGAGGCGTTTCCGGGTGTCTTCACCACCTTCGGATTCACCTTCATCCACGAACCGATGGAGCTCGCCTTCCGGAAGATGTTCGTCCGGCTCGGTGTGTTCGCACCGTCGCAGATCGTGCTGCCCGATCGGATCGAGGACATGTTCTGGACGCTGTTCGCCGGACGCGCGGCAGCGAACATCGACATGTTCCGCGACCTGGCCAATCTCATCCCCGGCACCTCGCCGACGGCGGTGGAACAACAGCTGTTCGGCTATGTCCGCCCGACCACCGTCGATGCCCCCTCGTACCGGAGATACCCCGCCATCCTGGCCAAGGCGCCCTGGACCGTCGCGACGCTGCCGCGCCGCCACGACGCCATGTTCGCCGGGTTGCGTCGCTGGCGCCTCGATCGGCTGGCCGACATGGCCGCCCGCACCGAGTCCGAATGCCTGGACATCCTCGCCGATGCGCGAAAGCGCTTCGAGCAGATCATGATCGAACACCTGGTCGTGGCCTTCGTCAGCTCGGGTCTGGCGGATCGCCTGCGCGACACCGTGGCCGAGCTCGGCCATCCGGGTCTGGAAGCGCAGCTGATGTCCGGCGTGGGTTCCGACGAGAACGAGGTCGCGCACGATCTGTGGGCGCTCGCCCACGACGAGATCACCCTGGACACCTTCTGTGACCGTCACGGCTACCACGGCTCCAATGAAGGCCAGCTGTCGGGTGTTTCGTGGCGCGAGGATCCGGGTCCCATCCTGAACCGCCTCGGCGACTACCGTGCCATCGCGGCCGACAGCCCGCGCGCACCCCGGCAGCGCAGCCGCGAACAGGCCGCGGTCCGCGAACGCGCGATGGCCGAACTGAGCAGTGCCACTTCGGGATTCAGCCGACGGACCGTCTCTATGCTCACCGGGGTCACCGCTCGCTTCCTGGCGCTGCGCGAACAGGGCAAGGCGGGTTATCTGCTGACCTTCGACGTCGCCCGCGCGGCGACCCGGCGACTGGGCGGCCATCTGGTGGCACGCGGCGTGATCGATCGTGTCGAGGACGTCTTCCACCTGTCCTACGACGAGCTCGTCCGCGGCGTCGACGGCGATCATCGCGAACTCGTCGCGGACCGTTCAGCCGTTTACCAGGAGCGACTGGCCTACCGGCTGCCGCAGTCGTGGACGGGACAACCGGAGGTGCGCAAGGCCGGAGAGGCCACTGCCGTAACGCCTTCCGACCCGGGAATCATTACGGGTGTCGCCGCCAGCGGCGGTGTGGTGGAGGGCAGGGCCCGGGTCGTCCGCGATCCCGACACCGTCGAGCTCGAGGAAGGCGACATCCTGGTCTGCGAAACCACGGACCCCAGCTGGGTCTCGCTGTTCCTGGTCGCCGGCGGCGTGGTCACCGACCACGGCGGGCTGCTCAGCCACGGCCCCATCGTCGCCCGCGAACTCGGCATTCCGTGTGTCTGCGGAACCGAGAACGGCAGCTACCGCATCGAAGACGGCCAGCTCCTCAGGCTGAACGGCGATCTCGGCACCGTGGAAATCCTGGGCCCGCAGGCTGCCCCGTGACCAGACGCTCGCTCCGCACGTCCGGCCTGCGCCACCGGAGTATCCGTATCCGCGTGCTCGCCATCGCGCTGATTCCCTGTGCCGCCCTGCTGGTGACGGGATCGGTCGCGGTGGCCGGCCTGGTGCAGGATGCCCGTTCGGCGTACCGCTGGTCCGATTACCTGACCGAGCAGCTGAATCCGCTCGTCACCTTCATCATCGCGGTGCAGAACGAACGAACAGCCAGTCTCGCCGCGCTGGACGGCAGTCCGCAGACGGTCGCGGAACTGCAACGGCAACGGGCGAAGACCGACGCCGCGCTGGCCGAGATCGCCCGGCTGGCACCGCAGATGCAGGCGCTCAACGAGAATGCCGTGGCACAGTCGACACCGGCGTTCGCCGCGCTCGCAGCCCAGGCGCCCATCGTCCGGAAGAACGTCGACGCCCGCCAGGCGAGCGCCACCGAGGTGGACGATTTCTACACCAGGCTGGCCGATGTCATCGCGATGGGGCTCGAGGGGCTGGCGCACTACACCCCCGATTCACTGACCGCCGCAGAGGAGATGAGCGCCTCGGATCTGATGCGGATGACCGATCTGCATTCGCGCGCAATCGGTTTCGCCGCGGCGGCGGCTCCGCACGGGACTCTGCCGCTCGACGATCGACACCGGGTCACCGAGTTGACCGGCGCGTACCGGCATCAACTCGACGGGCTGACCTCGCGCCTCACCGGCGCCGAGCAGTCACAGCTGCGGAAGCTGAGGGAATCCCCCCAATGGCGGACCGCCGTCGAGTCGGAAGACCAGCTCGCCGACGAGGGCGATCTTCCGATCCCGTTCGGGGACTGGCGTGTTGCCGAACAGTCGGTCGACACCGAGCTCATGGCCCTCTTCAAGGGTCATGCGCAATACGCCAACGGCCTGGCCTCCGACGCCGCGCACCGGTCACTCGTGCGTTCGATCGTGGCCGGAACAGGCGTCGCGATCATCGCGGTGACAACATTCGCGTTCGCGGTGCTGCTGGCCAACCGACTCGTCCGGCGACTGCGCTCGCTGCGTTCGAGGACCCTTCAGCTGGCCAACGAGACGCTGCCGGCCATCGTCGAGCGACTGCACGACGGCGAGCACGTCGACATCGATGCCGAGATGACCCAGATCGATGACCGCGATGACGAAATAGGTCAGGTCGCAGCGGCATTCGGTTCGGCGCAGCGCACCGCGATGATCGCGGCGGCCACCGAGGCCCGCACCCGGGACGGGTTCAACAAGGTCTTCCTCGATATCGCCTACCGCAGTCAGGTCATCGTCCGTCGCCAGCTCGATGTGCTCGACCTCGCCGAGAACAAACAGGACGATCCCGAACATCTCGAGCTGCTCTTCCAGCTGGACCATCTGGCCACCCGGGCCCGGCGGAACGCGGAGAATCTGCTGATTCTCGGCGGCGCACAACCCGGCCGCCGCTGGCGGCAGCCGGTGGCGCTGGAGCAGATCGTCCGCAGCGCGGCCTCCGAGACGCAGGATCTGGCGCGAGTCAGCGCAATTCGATTGCCGCAAGCCCATGTCCTGGGCACCGCGGTGGCGGACCTCATTCACCTGCTGGCCGAGTTGATCGACAACGCGACCGCGTTCTCACCGCCGCAGGCACCGGTGACCGTGCACGGCACTATCGTCGGTCGCGGCGCGGTCGTCGAGGTCGAGGACCAGGGCCTCGGCATCCGATTCGACGAGCGAGAACGGCTGAACGAGCTCCTTCGCGATCCACCGGACTTCCAGGAAATGGCCCTGGCCGGACAACGGCACCTGGGGCTGTTCGTGGTGAGCCGGCTGGCGCACCGTCACGGGATCATGGCCAGCCTGCAGGAGTCCGCCTATGGCGGCATCAAGGCGATCGTGCTGGTTCCCAGCAAGCTCCTGGATTCCAGCATGTTCGACGCGGCACCGGTGGCGTCCGCGATCGGCTGGGCCCCTGGGCCCGCAGTGATCGACGCGCCGGTACGGCCTGCGCACGACCCTGTTCCGCGCCTACCGGGTCGCGAATACCAACAGCTCCCCCCCTGGCCTACCGAGATCGTTGCCGATGTGGTCGATGCGAACGATTCCGCCCCGGCGGCAGTACACCATACCGCGATACCGCTCGAAGGCCGCCACGCATCGGCTCCTGCCGTGGGTTCCCGGAACCCGTTGCCGCGCCGACAGCGGCAGGCACATCTGGCACCGCAACTGCGGGTGGAAGACGACGCGACCGATGCCCCGCCACCCGCGACCGCCGGTCGGCTCCGGCCCCCTGCGGAGGTCCGTCATGCCATGGCCTCCTTCCAGCGCGGCACCCGTCAAGCGCGCGCCCATACGTACCGAACCCCCGAATCATGAACGGTCACAGCATGAATAACGACGCGCAGATCCAAACCGGCCGCAATGCGCTGGACTGGCTCCTCGACGGCCTGGTCAACCGGCTGCCCGGGGCCGAGCACGCGGTGGTGCTGTCCGCCGACGGCCTCGCACTGGCCCGCTCGGCCGGCCTCGACCCCGAAAACGCCGAACATCTCGCCGCCATCGCCTCGGCCCTGCACAGCCTGGCGCGCGGCGTGGGCGCCCGCTTCGGCAAGGGCCCGCTGCAGCAAACGGTCGTCGAACTCAGCGAGGGCTATCTGGTGGTGACCGAGGCCGGACAGGGTGCGTGCCTGGCGCTGCTGGCCGCCATCGAGGCCGACCTGGGTCTGGTCGCCTACGAAATCAATGTCATCGTCGGACAGGTCGGCGAACAGTTGTCGGCGATGCCCCGCAGTACGCCAGGCGCATTGCGGACACAGTGGGCGCCGTGAACCACCGCGCAGACGACCCCTGGGCGTTCGAGGACGATCCCGGTCCCCTGGTCCGGCCCTTTGCCGTGACCCGGGGCCGAGTCGGCAAAGACCGTCACAACCTGGACATGCTCACCCTCGTCGTCGCGGTGCGCTCGGAAGCCGAAGTGGCAGCGCTCGATCGGGAGTACGGCGACATCGTGCGGCTCTGCCAAGGCAGACCGCAGTCCATCGTCGAGCTGGCCGCCCACCTGCACCTCTTGCTGGCAGCCGTCAAGGTGCTCGTGGGCGACCTGATCGACTCCGGCTACCTCATCTTCCGTTCGCCGCCACCACCGGCGAGCGGGCCCGACCCTCTACTTCTGCAGGCGGTGATCGATGGCATACGCAGGCTCTGAGTACGCCGACCCTTCCAACTTCGGCGCTACCCAGGTCGTCAAGCTGCTGATCGCAGGTGGTTTCGGAGTCGGCAAAACGACCTTGGTCGGAACGGTCAGCGAGATCACGCCCCTGCGCACCGAGGAACGATTGTCCGAAATCGGCGCGGCCTTCGATGATTTGACGGGCGTGGAGAACAAGACGACCACCACTGTCGCGCTGGATTTCGGCCGCATCACGCTCGGCCCGAGCCTCGTCCTGTATCTCTTCGGCACGCCGGGCCAGGACCGATTCTGGTTCATGTGGAAGGAACTATCGGTCGGCGCGCTCGGCGCGATCGTGCTGGCCGACACCCGCCGCCTCGAAGACTGTTTCCCCGCGGTGGACTACTTCGAGTCCCGCCGGATCCCGTTCGTCGTCGGAGTGAACTGCTTCGACGGGGCCGACATCTACGACGAGCAGGAAATCCGTATCGCTCTCGACCTGCCGCACGACATCCCCGTCCATCTCTGTGACGTCCGGCGTCGAGAGTCCGGGAAGGCCATACTGATCCGCCTGCTCGAACACATCCGGACAGAGAGTACGGCGAGCCACCGGCCTGCGGTCGGATAGCGTTCGACGGTTCGCGGGCATATCGCGTAGTGTGAATAGGCTTTCATCCAATGAAGGCCTATTCGTCACTGCCGGACCGACGATCGAAACCCCGCAGAGGATCGCTGTGAACCAGACCCAGCAGACCAACGTTCCGACCCGTCGGGACCGCCGGCGGGAACGCAACCGGCGCAACCTGCTGGACACGGGCCGCGCACTCATCGCCCAGAGAGGTGTCGCGGGGCTGCGTATCCAGGAGATCACCGAACGCGCGGATATCGCGCTGGGCTCGTTCTACAACTACTTCGCATCCAAGGAAGAGCTCGTCGAAGCCGTTGTCAGCGAAAGCCTCCAGGAGTTCGCCTCGGCGACCATCCCCGCCGACGAGGCGAACATCGACCCCGCGATCACGGTCGCCCACGCCATCACACGATTCATGCGGCTCAGCGATTCGGATCCGGATTTCGCCCGGCTCATCGTGAACCTGAGCCACGCGGACGTCCTCTTCACGACCGCCGTATACCCGTATGCGCGAATCGCATTGGAGCGCGGCATCGATCAGGGGCGGTTCGTGATCGCCGATATCGAGGTGACGCTGACGGCCGTGACGGGGGCGGCGCTGGCGCTCATCCGAGAGATCCTCGAAGGCCACAAGACACCGGATATCGACCGGGCATTCAGCCTGCACGTGCTGTGCTCGCTGGGTCTGAGCCCGAGCGAGGCATCGGAAGTATGGAACAAGGCGGGCCGCATTTGATGGAAACGTGAAGGGTGATCCCGCAGATCCGCGGGATCACCCTTCACGTCGTGCGCCTCGTTCTCCGGTC
Source organism: Nocardia sp. NPDC059154 (assembly GCF_042755705.1). Classification (NCBI taxonomy): domain Bacteria; kingdom Bacillati; phylum Actinomycetota; class Actinomycetes; order Mycobacteriales; family Nocardiaceae; genus Nocardia; species Nocardia sp. NPDC059154. Next base: position 36,723 of record NZ_JBHZCS010000015.1, on the reverse strand, counting down.
GCGGCGCAAGGTTTACGCGGCCAGGACTCCGCCGTGGGGTTGCAGGTGCAGCGCGTCTTCGGATTCGGGGCGACCGATCGCCTTCAGCACCATGACGACATTCACGAAGAACTGAATGCCGAAGACCGTTGCCGGCACCCAGAAGACGAAGATGCCGCCCCAGCTGAACGGGCCCGAACGGAAGAACGGCAGCAGCACTGCGGGGAAGAACATGATCAGCACCCAGATGTTCACGTAACCCAGCCAGCGCGGGAACAGCGGACGGCTCCGGTTGTCGGAGAAGATCGCGTAAGCGAACGCCAAGCCCTGCACCATCACCGGGGGAAACGGCATGACCAGGAAGATCCAGCTCAGGTCGTTCATCAGCACGGTCAGCTCCGGCGAACGCTCCGGCCGGAATGCGGTCACGACGAAGAGGAGACCCGGCAGCAGGAACGTCACGCAGGCGAAAGCTCCACCGGCCAGCTGTGTGAAGACGACAGTCGGGTGTACACCCGGTATGCGCTGAATCTGGCCGGAAATGACCGCGGTGAACGACGCGTAGAACATCGAACTGAGCATGACCATCGCGGCACCGGCCCGCACGCCGTTCGCGTGATCCCGATAGTGAGCCACGACCTCCGCCGTGGTCTGCGAGGGCAGCATCGGTGGAAACATGCCGGCCACCACCAGGCCCCCGAAGAACACGAGCGGGCATACGATGCCTGTCCATGCACATATCCGTTGGAAGGTCATCTGGTTCATTTCAACAATTCCTTCATTACTCGTTTACAGCTCTGACTCCGATATCGGTTCAGGCCCACAGATACATGCCGACTACCACCCCGCACACAACGAGGCAGTAACTCTCGTAAAGGCTGCGCAGCAATAGTGGGGCGGCGCGCAATTCCATAAAGTACATACCGATCAGTCGTACCTTGATGAACGCGACCAACACGATCACCACACTCGAGATGGGGTGACCGGCGGTCCGATCGTGACCGCCGTGGGTGCCGAGGAACCAGGAAACCACGGTAGCCATGACCAGGACGCCCCATACGGCGGTCACCCGCCCGCGCACAAGTGCCGTCAATGCCGACATCGTCACCTCACCAGATACAGCAGGGGGAACAGGACGATCCAGAGCAGATCGACCATGTGCCAGAAACAGGCGCCACCCTCGAAGAACGCACTCTGCCGCGCGGTGAGGGCCGGCTTACGACTCAACACGAGCAGCGCCGACAACACCAGCATGCCCACGATCAGGTGAAACCAGTGCAACCCGGTCATGACGAAATAGAGCATGAAGAAATTGTTCGTCGAAGGCGTTATGCCGGCATGGACCTTCTGGCCGTACTCGATGACCTTCAGGGTGGAAAATATGACTCCACACGTCATTGCACCGATGATGAACCATGACGCAAGCGGACTCTGCGTACGCACCGCACGAACAGCGAGTACCACCAGCAGCGAGCTGAACAGCAGGACCACCGTATTGGCGGCGCCGAAATCTTGGTTCAAGGCCCGCTGCGATTCTGTGAACAGCACAGTGTCTTTCGCGCGGTAGTACAGAAAAGTCGCGAAGAGCACCGAGAACGTCAGCATATCGCCGAGTATGAATACCCAGACGCCGACCTCACCCGGGATACGCCGACCCGAGCTCGCAGTCACGACATGCATCGACCGTCTCGGTTTCGTGCCTCTGCCCGCTGCCGTAGCAGTTCGGAGAGAGTTCCGGTCCATTCGGCCCCGGCTTCGCCCCGGACCCAGTCCGATACCTGCGCGAGATCTGGGTCTTCGCGCTCTGAGGTCGAGACGATGGGCAACTGGCCTTCATAGACGGCGCCGGTGGTCGCGCACACAGTGACGGTCTTGCCTACCAGGCTGGTGACGGTGCCGGGGCCGCACCCAACGATGCACGGCACCCCCATTTCTCGGCACACGACGGCGGCATGTGACGTCGACCCGCCGAATTCGGTCAGCACGGCCGCGACCACCGACATAGCGGCGACGTCGTCCGGGTCGGTCGTCGGCCGGGCGAGGATCACCGACTCACCGCGCTCCGCGCGCTCTTCGGCCTCGTCGGCGTCGCTGACAACGACACCCGAAGCGATACCGGGACAGGCCGGCTTTCCACTCGCCACGGTCTTTTCGGCCGCGACCGCAGTCGGGTCCAGATGCGGAGTCCGCAATGCTTCCACATCCTGGACATCGATCCGTTCGAGGGCCTCCTCCACGCTGATCAGTCCCTCGTTCTGCAGCTGCACCGCATGCCGCACCACGGCTTCCGGCGTGCGCTTCGCGCTTCGGGTCTGCAGCAGCCACAGCCGACCGCTCTCCACGGTGAACTCGATGTCCTGCACGTCCCGGCCCTGTCCCTCGAGGCGTCGAGCGGCGAGCATCAGATCCGCGTGGACATCCGGCATGGTGGTTGCCAGGGAATCGAGAGGCAACGCGTCGGCGCGGCCGGAGACGACATCCTCGCCTTGCCCGCGCGGCAGCCATTCACCATACGGTTCCGGGGTGCCGCTGAGCGGGTTGCGTGTGAATAGCACACCGGTGCCGGATGCATCGTCCAGGTTGCCGAACACCATTGCCTGTACTGTCACGGCAGTTCCGCCCGTGTCGGACAGACCACGGTCGCGCCGGAACGCGATTGCCCGCGTCGAGTGCCAAGACTCCAGAACCGCGACGACGGCCTGGCGCAACTGCTCCCAAGGATCGACGGGTGCGGCGACGCCTGTCACACGTTCGAACTGTTCGAGGAAGCGGCGGCGGGTGTCGGCGGCGTATGCGGCATCACCGCTCTGCTCGGCCAGGGCTCGCTCGATGTCATCGGTCATGCCGAGGTTGAGGATGGTGTCCATCATCCCGGGCATGCTGGTGGCAGCGCCCGAGCGGACCGAGATCAAGAGCGGGCGTCGTGGATCACCGAATCTGCGGCCGGTGGTCTCCTCCAGCCGTGCCATCGCGTCCGGAATCTGGGCCCACACGTCGGCGGGCAGTTGCCGGTCGTCTGCGTAGTAGCGTCGGCATACTTCGGTGGTGAGGACGAAGGCCTGCGGTACGGGAATTCCCAGTTCGCGCATCTGCTCGATGCTGAATGCCTTGCCGCCCAGTACTTCCCGGTCCGCGCCTGTGGTGCCGTCCAAGGTCAGGACACTGATCGAGGGGGTTGTGGTCGTCGTCATTCTGCTCTCCCCGCGGCCGCTTCCTCCACGCGGGAGCGGCCGGTCAATCCGATAAGGTCTTCGTGCAGTTCGAACCACACGGTGTGATAGCTGTCGATCAGCGGCCTGGCGAGCCATCCGTGCTCGCCACTGAGAACCTTGGCCAAGGCGACGGAGAATCGGTGGGCGTACGGTGCCAGCCTGGGTGCGATCGCGCACATGCCGCGCAGGAGTGGAAGAAACTGTTCATGCAGGACCTCGAGTCGGCCGATGATGGCGGCGTCGTACTGTGCGTCGCTGTGATCGTTGGGCGTGCTGCCGTCCTTCAGCTGCCAGTCGGCCACCAACTGTTTGAATCCGGAGTTGAAATCATCGAACCGGTGGTACGCGACCGACAAAGTTTCGAGATCGAGGTCTGCGCGTTCCGCCTCGATCAACGACGAGAGCCTGGTCCGGCCTTCGGCGGTGATCTTCACCCGTCCATTCGTTTCGGTCACCCAGCCACTCTCGAGCAGCGGGCCGAGCACCTCGGTCACGGAGTCCAAGAAGAGCCCGGCGCCGTCGGCGACCTCGGTGGCTCGCGGCCGCCCCTTCAAGCGCACCTGTTGCAGCACGCGAATCTCGGCAGTCATCAGCCGACCTCCTGTACGGCGTTCTCCGCCACGCGTTCCTGGATCTGGACCAGCCCGGTGGAACCGTCGACCAGCAGTCGATCACCGGTTTTGATTGCGCGCGTACCGTTTCCGGTGTTGATGACACACGGTATGCCCATCTCCCGTGCCACGATCGCACCATGGCTGAGCGGTCCACCGATATCGATGACCACTGCCCCGGCGACGAGGAAGCACGATGCCCAGCTGGGATCGGTGGTGGCGCAGACGAGGATCTCGCCGTCCTCCAGGTCACCGGCATCGGCGTCATGGACGACGCGCGCGATCCCTTCGACCGTGCCGGCGCTCACCGGCATCCCGCGAACCTCGGTGACGTCCTCCGGTTCCGCCGCTCTGCTCCGCTGCGGCACGGGAACCCCGACCCACTGGTCGGGCAACACCAGAGCGACGTACTCGTTGAAGCTCGCCCGCCGTTCGTCCACGCGTGCAAGGCAATCGGCCGGGAGCTCACCGGTGATCTCGTCGAAGGTCAGGTAGTACACGTCGTCGGCGGAGCGCAACAGGCCTCGCGCCACCAGGTCCGCGCCGATGACCCGAGCCGCAGCCCGGGCAGCATCGATGGTCTGTACGAACGCTGCCTTACCGACCTCGCGAAGCGGAATATAACGCCGGGCGATATTCAGCACCATCCGCGCTTTGCGCCGGTCGAGGGCGCCGAGTCCGGCGAACACGCTGCGCTCGGCAGCGGCCCGTTCCTCGCGCTGCCGTTCCGCGCGCGCGAAGGGCGACGAGGACTCCGGCAAGCCCCGGTAGGTGGTGACCAGGCGCTGCAAAGGTGTCGGGTCCTCGCGCCAAGAACGCGAGGAGATTTCTGCCTCCACCGGGCCGTGGTAGCCGTGGTCCGCCACGAACTCGCTGAGGGATCGTTCGCCGCGCGAGACCTGCCAGAGCTGACCGGCGGATTTCGCCTCCTCGACATCGCCGAAGCCGGTGATCAGCGAGGTGGACAGGTTGGAATTCCCACTGGTGGTGGCGATTTCGCTGATCTGGTCGAAGATTCCGGTGCCCAGCAATGTCACGATTGAGTGCGGGCACATGACGTCCTCGAAGCGCTGCGCGGCCTCCAGCAGGACCTTTCGCGCCGCGGCGGCATCAGGGATGCCACCTGGCGCGGTGACCGTACGCCACCATCGATCGGTATCGGCGCGCAGCCGCCGGATCCGGGCAGGTAGCCGCAGCACGGTCCAGCCCATCTTGCCCGCGATGATCGGGTACCGCCGCATGGACGGATGGCTTTCCACCCCGGGGCGAACCGAACCGAGCAACTGCTCTTCCAGTGCATCGCCGGAGGTACCCGGCATCAGGTCCGCAGCCCGACGCAAGCAGTCGATATTTGCGGCGAACCGGCCGAAAACCGCAGCGGAGAAGCGGTCATCGACGGATTCGGGCACTGTCACGGCACGACGCGGCAGCACCCCCAGGTCGCAGAACGCGCCCTTCATGCCCAACTCCAGCGGGTCTCGCCAGAAGGTCCAGCCCAGCGGGGTTGCCACCCCGGGAAAGTTCTCCCGGGTGTTCACCGTCGTCCACGCAGTCTCGGGAGAACCGATCTCGTGCAGCGGGTTCGTCATCGGCCCTTCCTTTCTGTTCCGGCAACGATGAACTCGTGCCCGTTCGTGTGCCTTGTCATGAATCTCGTCTTTCGTCGACTGAATCGAAATGTGTTCGGATCACCGGTGTCCGGCGACTGCGCGGCGCTTCATCGCCTGCTGGTAGCGGTCGAACCAGATCTCCTGGTATGTCGCATACGTGACTCGCCCGTGCTCGTCCTCCCACCGGAAGACGCTGTCGCGGAACGCCGCGTTGGGCCAGGCCGGGATGTTCGCGGCCGCGATGGCCTCGCCACGGAAGCGATGGATCGTCCCGTGTTCGTCCTCGGCCTCGATCTCCTGCCGCACCGCCATATGCAGGTCCGGGTGGTACTCGAGCACGTTCCGCCGCACCCGGGTGATCGACCGGGTCTCCTCTCCCAGCCGGATCCAGGCGTAGTGGTGCGACGGGCGGTCGCCGACGTCGTAGAGACCCGCCCAGGCCGGATCGGTGTCCAACGGTTCGAAACTGATCTGGTTGAAGATCAGATCCGGTCCGAAGTACATGGGCGACCAGCCCACCGGCGGCACCGGCACGGCGCCGCGCTTCTCCACCCGCACTTGATTCCACGATCGGTCACGCGGCGCGAAGCAGTCGACCGGATACCGTTCACCGCCGAGCGTCAACTCACCGGTGACATGCATGAATTGCTCACTGCCACCAGGGCTTCGCCCCACGGAATGATGGTCTTCCTCACCCGGCATGACATGACCGCGCGCGAGTAGCGGCGTTACCGCCTCGGCGACGATGTCGAAGGAAGCGTCATCGCTCTGATAGCTCGCGCGGATCCGGTGGCCGGGCTCGAGGAATTCGATCACCAGTCCGTTATCGGTGGTGATCGTGTTGTCCGCGATCACCGGCCAGGGCATCGTGATCTCGTAGTCGAGGAAGGCCATATCGGTGAACTCGATATTGTCCATCCCCTGGAAGAGGCAGACGCCACCCTGCGAGAGCGGAAAGGCCGGCTGCAGCCGCAGGTAGACGAACGCGCCGATCGCCGCCTCGGGAACTGAGAAGCCGAAGTAGTAGGTGTGAATGGTGTGCGGATCCCACTGCTCGCCCTCGGCGGGCAGGGGACGCAGCAGATCTGTTGCGGGCGAATGAATTTCGACGGACATCGTAAGTCTCTCTGCTCAGAAGCGGGCACTGGCGACCGGCGCGGCCGACACTTCGGGGGAGTTCAGGGACATGATTTTTCGGAACAGTGACTCGTCGCCGGCCTCGGCAGCGGGCCGGGCGACGGCGATACCGATCAGCCACACCACGAACAGCGCGAGACCCAACGTGGCGAAAGCCGCGAAGTAGGTCCAGAAGTACGACACTTCTTGCTGATTCAGCGCCGCGAACACTGGCCAGCCCGCGGCACCGTTGGCTGCGCCGTCGGCCATCGGAATGGCGGCGATGACCGCGAGCAGCTTCCACGCCTGGTCCAGGTGGGGCAGGATCTTGTAGATCACGGCACCGGCCAGCATCGGCATCAGCGGGTTGACAAAGCCCCACCAGAGCGGGAAGCCCCAGAAATTGAACGGCTGATGGCCGTAGTAGAGGTAGGTCTTGGCCGTGATGCCGGGCGTCTCCAGAACGATGTTGATGGCGAAGTCCATGGCCCAGATCGCGAACAGGTTCCGCATCGTGACTCCACGGGCGAAGAGTTTGGATGCCAGGTATCCGAGGCCGCCTACGTACCACGGGTAGACGAACACGATGTAGAGCGGCATCGTCCGGTCGAGCACCGTGAATGTGCCCAGTGCTCCGTTCTCCTTCAAGAAGCACATGCCGAGCACATCGACCAGCGGCTCCCAGATCGCCGCGAACAGTCCGCCGATCAGGCAGAAGAGCAGGACCGGCCCTCTACCCTTCAGCAGTCCGCGCAGCGCGATCAGGATCGTCACGCCGAGCGGAATGAAGATGAAGATGTTGAAGAACGTCTCCGGCCCCTTCGGCATCACCTCCTCGACGGGCGGCTGCGGGATCGTCGTCGCTAACAGCGTTGTCAACAAAGGGGCCTCCATCACTACTCTCTGTCCACCGTGTGCGGCGTCACATTTGAAGCTAGCTTAGATTGAAAGGCATTTCAATAGTGAAAACATGTTCACAATACTGACGCGAGCAGCCGCAGCTCCGAGAGGATCTACCTGTGGAACACACGGAACCGCCCCGTCCACTGACCCGCAACGGTCGGCGGCGCGAACTGACCCGCCGCAGCCTCCTCGATACCGGGCGAGGGCTGATCGCCGAGCGAGGTGTCGAGGGCCTGCGCATTCACGAGATCACCGAGCGCGCCGACGTCGCGCTGGGCTCGTTCTACAACCACTTCGCGTCCAAGGATGAACTGGTGGATGCGGTGCTCGGCGAAACCCTCGCCGAGCTGGCGGCAAGCAGTGTCCCGGAGGCCGATATCGACGCGGACCCCGCCACGGTCGTCGTCGGTGCGATCGTCCGATTCATGCGGTTGACAGACACCGATCCCGACTTCGCCCAGTTGCTGGTGAATCTCAACCACGCCGAAGCGCTCTTTCTACGATCCATTCACCCGTACGCGCGCACGGCCGTCGAGCGCGGCATCGCCAGTAGGCGCTTTGTCGTGGTGGATATCGAGGTGACGGTATCCGCGGTGATGGGCGCCGCATTGGCGCTCATCCGCGAGATCCTCGCGGGTCACAAGACACCCCAGGACGACCGGGCCTTCAGCCTGCACGTGCTGGCGGCGCTCGGATTGACCCCGGCGGACGCCGTGGAGGCCTGGAATCGCGCCTCGACGATCCACTGAAGGGCGATCGCGCGGCCGGTGGGTCGCAAACACCTGCCCTGACTCGGCGGCCGGCGCAGGGTGCCGTGCTCGCACCGGCGAGTCGGCAAGTTTTCTACAATGAAAAAAGTTTCATGATTGAAAAATCATTCTTCTTTGTGAATGATTGTCGTATGAACCCAGACACACCCCACCTCGCCGGCCCGCTGCCTCGCGAGACCGACTACGTGGTCATCGGCGCTGGTCACAACGGCTTGACCGCAGGTTGCTACCTATCCCGCGCAGGGCATCAGGTGACCGTGCTCGACGCGTCCTCGCAGATCGGCGGAATGACCGTCACCACTGCGATCCTGCCGAGCGCGCCACAACATCTGTTCAACGAGGGCGCCATCCAGGCGACCGGGATCTTCGGAATGTCCGGCATCGCGGATGATCTCGAGCTGCACAAGTACGGCCTGCGGATGATCTCCGTCGATCCCGCACACGTGCAGCTCGCACCCGACGGGAGCTCTTTGGCAATCTGGAAGGACCCGCGCAAGACCGCCGATGAGCTGCGTCGCTTCTCCAAGCGGGACGCCGAGGCGTGGCTGGACCTGGCGAATGCGCTGGACCCCGCGATGGACCTCGTCATCGCCTATATGAAGGCACATCCGTTGCGGCCGTGGACGAAAGAGATGGGCAAGGCGCTCGCCCGGGCGGCGCGGCACCCCAAGCGGCTGTATTCGCTGCGGCACCTGGCGACCGCTTCGCACACCGAATTCCTCGAAGAGACCTTCGAATCCGAACTGCCCAAGGGCGCGCTGGCGGCCATGGCCGCTTTCTCGCAGATGCGCCTGGACATGACCGCCTGGGCGATGATCTATCTCGGTGTCGTGCAGAAGATCCCGAATGCCATGCCCGTCGGCGGCACCGGCTCCCTGCCCGCGGCTCTGGAGCGTTATCTCACCGCGCACGGCGGCAGCGTCCACACCGGTTGCCGCGTAGCGGAAATCGTTCTCTCGAATGGCCGGGCCACCGCGGTCAAGCTCGACACCGACCAGATCGTGCGGGCGCGCAAAGGCATCATCAGCACCTGCAACCCGGTCATCACGCTCAATGAGCTGCTGCCCGAAGGGGCGCTGGACCGCACACTGACCGTGCGCGCCAAGGACATCCCCATTCGCAAGACCCACGCCACCTCGCTCAAGATCAACGTCGCCTTGAAGGGCGAGGTCTCGATGAAACGCCATGAAAAGTGGCGCGGGAACGATCTCGATCTGCGCGGCTACCTCGCGGCCTGGCACACCCTCGAACAGCAGGACGCCGCCTGGAACGCCGTGGTACGCGGCGAATGGCCCGACCCCGTCCCGGTCAGCTGCTCGATGATCCCCTCGGCCGTCGACCCCTCGCAGGCGCCCGCCGGGCAGAGCACCTTCTACCTGTGGTCCGGTGTCATCCCCGTGACGCCACGGGAGCCCTGGGCGGACGTGCGTGACAAGATCGGCGACGCCGTATTGCGTGACTGCGCACAGTATTACGAAGGGCTCGACAGTCTGGAGATCGACCGGGCGGTGCTCGGCGGGCCGGACATCGAGGCGCGCTTCAACGCCCCCGCCGGAAACGTCTACCACGTCGATCCGCTGATCACCCGCTTCGGACCCATGAAACCCGCGCCGGGACTGGGCGCCTATCGCCTGCCTGTCGACGGCCTCTACCTCAGCGGTGCGGGAACACATCCCGTCGGTGGTGTCTGCGCTCTGCCCGGAAAGCTCGCCGCCGAAACAGCGATGCGGGTCGAGGCGAAGTCCCGTCGATGAGATGAAAGGGGCTCTCGCGGCGCACGATCGGCCGCGAGAGCCCCTTTTCTTCTTTCTTCAGAGATCAGACGACCGCATGCCGGCTGCGTTCGGCGGCCGCCTCGTTTTCGATCGCGCGAATGACCACCCAGGTCATGACCAGATACCAGATTCCGAACGCCGCGGCCGGGATCCAGAAGCCGATGATTCCGGTCCAGGCGAAGACGCCCGTCTTGAAGAAGATGATCAGGCTGGCGGGCAGCAGCAGAGATCCGACCCAAACGTTGTACCACGCAACCCATTTGGGAAAGATCCGCTTGTCGTTGTGATCGGTGAGAACGGCCACGACGATAGCGCCGAGCTGACCGAGAATCGGCGGCCACGGCAGGATCAGCATGACGTAGCTGATGTCGTTCATGAGCTGGGTCAGCTCGGGCGAACGATCGGGCCGGAACACTCCGCCGATGAAGAGCAGCATCGGAATCATCAGGACGACGGTCACGATAATGCCCGAGGCGAATTGCAGAATGGCCAGCGATGGAATTCGGCGCTCCATCCGCCGCAACTGCATGCTGATGACGAAAAAGTAAGGGATCGTCAAGAATACGCCGATCATGCCGAGCAGCAGCCCGATCTTGTGCAGCGCGACGTCCTCTCCGTACCGCGCGGCCACCTGCGCCGGACTGTCCGCGGCCGAGATGAGCGGGATGAACCCGCCCATCAAACCCCACCCTCCGAACAGCAGAACAACGAAGGCGGGTCCACACCACGCGCAGAACAGTTGTATCCGGCGGGAAAGCTCCACATCCGCCAGCTGGATTTCATGATCAATCATCGACAACCTCTCCATGCCCGATGCTGCCCGGCTCAGCCGACCAGGCCGATTTCATGCTATCCAGAATTGAAATAGCGTTCAACTATGAAATCTTCTTCACGTTAGATTCTGGAGTTCTTCGGACCTGCCCCGGCAGCGTGGACAACAGCATCGAGAAACGAGAAAGGGTGGTCCGCTCCGAGGAGCGGACCACCCTTTCGTGTCCGGCGATGTCACTTCCGTGCGGACCTCGCCGGCGTTCTCTTCGCCGGTGCGGGCTTGGCGGCAGGCTGCTTCGCCGTGGTGTCGGCGGGCTGTTGCGCGGAGGCGTCCGCCGCGGGCGCGCCGCTGATCCGAGCGTCGTAACCACTACGCGCCGCATGGTCGAAACTCAGGAACGCGGTGTCGGCGCCGAGCAGGTGGTTCATCCAGTCCCGCAGCCTCCGGCCGATCAACGGCTGCGTCCGCACCATCGGGCCGAGGACCGCGGGCAGATACACATCCGGTTTGCGCAGCACGATCGCGCGCACGATGGCCTCCGCCACCTCCGCCGGCTCCAGATTCTTGAGCAACTTCGTACCCTTGGTACCGGCGACCAGCTCGGTGTTGGTGAACGACGGCAGTACACAGGTGAACGAGACACCGGAGCCCGCGAACTCCACGCGAGCGGACTCGGTCATCGAGATGACCGCGGCCTTGCTGGCTGCGTAGCTGAGTCCGCCTGGCACCGGCGCGGTTCCGGCGATCGAGGCGACATTGACGATATGTCCGCGGCGACGCGAGAGCATCCCGGGCAGCGCGGTGCGCATGCCGATCATCGGCCCCGCGACATTGATATCGAGCACCCGCTTGGACAGCGTCGTCGCCTCGTCGAGGAAGGGCCCGATCGGCATGATGCCCGCATTGTTGACGAGCACATCCAGCGGACCGAACCGCTCTTCCGCCCGAGCCAGAAAGGCGGCGAACGACTTTTCGTCCGTGATGTCGACCCGTACGGCCTCGACACCGTCGCCTCCGAGCTCGGCGGCAGCCTGCACGGCGGCGGCCTCGTCGATATCGCCGATGACGATCTTGACGCCGCGGCGATGCAGGGCCTTGGCGGTTGCCAGACCGATTCCTCGCGCCGCGCCGGTAATGGCCACGACCTTGCCCTGCATCCTGCGGGTCAGTTGTGCTTCGTTCATTCCCTACCTACTTCGTTGGAGGTCGTGAGCCCGCGGACAGCGCCCGGGCACTTCGACGGTCTGCTCTACTGTCGCTAACACTGTGGTCAGCCGGCCTTCTGACCATCATATTAGAAAATAGATTAAATACTAGGGTTACCGGAACGGCCGCTCGTGTTGGAGTGCACGTCCACTATCCGTAGCTCCACAGATCACGGCACGGTAGTGGCCGCAGGCCTTTCCGCACCCTTCGGTCGACGGTGACGCGACGTCCGCGCTGCGTCATGGCCGTGCAGAAGTGCCGCGCCTCCGATGCCGTCGCGGCGTATTCGAGGCGGATCTCCCCCACACTGTCGTCGAACCGTATTTCTACGCGCCACAGCGATTCCGCCGCACCCGCGAGCGCCGCCACCCCACATCCCAAGCACATCCCACCGACCTCCTACATCGTCAGGGGCGCCTCCGTATTCGACACACGCGGCACCTGTAAGGGTTATAGAGCCGGCGCGGCGGCGCGACGGCTCGCCGCAAAGGCGAGGCCCTCGTCCCAGGTCGCCTTCCGCATGATCAAGCCGCGGTATTTCATGATGACGTTCTGGCCGTTGATGGTGAGCGCTCCGGCCAGTCGATCGCCCTGGCGATACAGGGCCACACAGCGTCCGTCGGTGGCGAGATCACCATCCACGATTCGGATTTCGTCCGCGGTGGGCACACCGACGAACTGGATTCGGCTGTCGTACCAGTCCGACCAGAAGTAGGGCACGGTCTGATACGGATTGGCAGCACGGGGGTCCAGGGCGTTGCGGGCGGCGACCGCGCCCTGTTCGGCCGCGCTCGTCCAGTGTTCGAGCCGCATGGGCCGATCGAACAGCGGATTGTGCCATCGCGCGACATCGCCTGCGGCGTATACCCGTTCGGCTCCGGTCCACAGCGTCTCATCGCAGACGACGCCGTTGTCGATCCGCAGCCCCGAGCCTTCCAGCCATCCGGTGGCCGGGATCGCGCCGATACCGACGACCACCAGGTCGGCGTCGATCGCGGTGCCGTCGGTGAGCAGCACCCGCTCGACGCTGCCATTGCCTTCCACCGCGCTCACGCCCACACCGCATCGCAGATCGGTCCCGTGTCGCTGATGCAGTGACGCGCAGGCCACGCCCATGGTTTCGCCGACCGCGCGAACGAGCGGCGTGGGCAGCGCCTCGACGATGGTGACGTCGAGACCACGCTTACGAGCGCCGGCGGCGACCTCCGAGCCGATGAAACCCGCGCCGATGACCACGGTCCGCGCACCGGCGTCGAGTGCTTCCCGGACCGCCACCGCATCGTCGAGGGTGCGCAGCGTGTGCACGCCGGCCAGGTGCTCCGACCCGGGCAGAGTTCGCGCGTCGGCTCCGGTGGCGATGACCAGCGCGTCGTATCGGACGGCTCGATCACCGATCTCGACCTGCTTGGATTCTGTGTCCAAACCCGTTGCAGGGAAACCGAGTTCGAGTTGGACGCCGAGTTCGTCACGCAGCATGTCCGCGCTCCGGAAGAGCGTCGACGCGGGCGACTCCCCTGCGGGCAACTGGTCGAGGTACGCCTTCGACAGCGGCGGCCGGTCGTAGGGCAGGTGATGCTCGGCACCGATGAGCGTGATGTCACCGTCGAATCCGGTCTTACGGGCAGCCTCGACCGCCCGTAGGCCCGCCAGTGACGCCCCCACGACCACGAGGTTCTCCTGTGCCAACTCGCTCACCTTCCGATTTCGTATCTGGATGTCCTGCTGAGGATTTCGTCGCCGGTGTCAGCCGACCGGATTGACGCCGGGCTGCGCCGCGGTCATGTCGGTGATGTCCTTCCACCGCTCGGCGATATCGTCGATGGTCGGCGTCCCGTCGAAGGCCACGCCCTGCGACTGGAAGTACTGGACGCGGTGCACCTGACCGCCTCCGGCCACGATCACCGAACCGCTGTCGGTGCACTCGTCGCTGACCAGGTATCCGACGACCGGTGCGACCTGCGCGGGCGGAAGTTTCGCCAGCAGTTCCGGAGGAGCGATGTCGGAGGTCATGCGGGTGGCCGCCATGGGTGCGATCGCGTTGGCGAGGATGCCGTACTTGCGGCCCTCGATGGCGAGGGTATTGATCAGGCCGACCAGCCCGGCCTTCGCGGCTCCATAGTTGGACTGCCCGTAATTTCCGTACACCCCGCTGGTCGACGTGGCGACCACGATGCGCCCGTACCCCTGCTCGCGCAGGTGCGGCCAGACCGCCTTGACGACGTGGTAGCCGCCATAGAGATGGACCTGCACGACCGCATCCCACTCGGCGGTGGTCATGTTCTGAAATCCCTTGTCGCGCAGGATGCCCGCATTGCTGATCAGGCCGTGCACGGCGCCGAATTCGTCGCGGGCGGTGCGCACGATCCCCGCCGCGCCCGCCTCGGTCGCCACGCTGTCGTAGTT
>NZ_JBHZCS010000015.1:0-22356 GCF_042755705.1 Nocardia sp. NPDC059154 | reverse complement strand
TGCCGCCCGGATCTCCCCTACCACACTGTCGGCCATCGAGGTACCGGCGCCGGAGCCATCACGGGCGCCGCCCAGGTCGTTCACCACGACCCGCGCGCCGTGCGCGGCGAGCAGCAGCGCGTATTCGCGACCGAGGCCACCCCCGGCTCCCGTCACGATGATGACCCGATCTTCGACTCCTGGCATGTGGTCTTCTCCTCGATCCAGAATAATTGAATTGAGATTAAATTAAATATCGGCCGGGCGTCAAGGTGTCCGACTCGAGTCGATCAGCCGATCTGCGGGCCCACCACCGAGACGAAGGAAACGCAGCTACCCGGTCGGCCACCGAGGTTGTGCGTCACTGCGAGGTGCGGGTCGCGCAGCTGCCGCTCCCCCGCCTGACCCCGAAACTGCAGCCAGCACTCGTACAGCATGCGAAGGCCGCTGGCGCCGACCGGATGGCCGAAGGACTTGAGCCCGCCGTCGGGGTTGATCGGCAATCGCCCGCCGAGTTCGAACGCGCCGTCGAGGATGTCGCGCCAGGCTTTGCCGCGCTCCGAGAAACCAAAGTCCTCCATCAGGACCAGTTCGGTGGGGGTGAAGCAATCGTGGACCTCGGCGAAGGAGATCTCGCGGTGCGGATCGCGAATGCCCGCCTGCGCGAACGCATCCCGCGCGCTGGCCACAACCTCGGGGAACGTGGTGAAGTCATAGCCCGGATCCGCGGCACCGCGCGCCGGGCCGGCCGCCAGCGACAGCCCCTTCACATACAGCGGGGTGTCGGTGTAGTCGAGCGCGGCCTCGGCGCGCACGATGAGTGCGGCGGCGGCCCCGTCGGATACGCCGGAGCAATCGAAGATCCCCAATCGCCCGGCAACCTTCGGCGCCGCCTCGATCTTCTCTTTCGTGACACCGGATTTGAACTGCGCCTTGGTGTTTCGAGCGCCGTTGGCGTGGTTCTTCCACGCGACGTGCGTCATCGCGGCTCGCATATCGGCCGGATCCACGCCATAGCGCGCACAATAAGCAGGGTCCAGCAGCGAGAATGCGGCCGGCGCGGTGAGACCGAGCTCGGCCGCGGTGCCATCACCGGGAGGGTCCGCGCGTAGCAGACCGGAGAACCCGGAATCCTTCAGCTTCTCGACACCGATCGCCATCGCGACGTCGTACGCGCCGGAGGCGACCGCATAGCAGGCGTTTCGGAATGCCTCCGACCCTGTCGCACAGTAATTCTCGACCCGGGTGACAGGTTTGTAGTCGATGCCGAGTGCTTTGCTGAGCGTCATGCCCGACTGTCCCGAACCGAGGGTGCCCAGCCAGTAGGCATCGACCTCGGCCCGTGAGATCGCCGGAGTGGTGTCGAACGCCTCGTGCGCGGCATCGATCAGCAGGTCCTCCGCCGACCGGCCCCAGTGCTCGCCGAACGCGGTGCACCCCATGCCGACGATGGCCACTCGGTCGCGGATTCCGTTACTGCTCATACCATTTCCTTCGCAGGACGATGCTGTTCTTCCGTCATCGGGAGATGCTCTTCGCTGAGAACGCGGGCTTTCCAGAAGTAGTTGTGCACCCCGCCCGCGGTGAACAGCTTGCGGAATGCAAGACCGACCCGGGTGCCGACGGCGAGCTCATCCGGCAACGCATCTGCGATCTCGAGCGTGTACCGGCCGCCGCCGTCGAAATCGACCACCGCCTCGATCAGCGGCGGCGAGGGCGTGAAGGCGAGCCGGTCGACCGTGTACGTCGCCACGGTTCCCGCGGCGGTAGCAACCGGCCGGGCCTCCATGCGGTCCACCGCACCGCACTGCCGACAGACCCGCATCGGCGGCAGATGCACGAAACCACATGCCGTACAGACAGTTCCGGTGAACGAGAACTTCCATCCGGCCGCCCGCGCACTGGGTGGCCCGGCGGGCCGGTCGGGCTCGGGCCGGCGCGGCGGTTCCCGGTCCAGCCAGCCGCGCCAGGTGAGGTAGGTCGGGTAGGAGACATCGAGGCCGTCGCCGAGCTGTGCACGCACGGGCCGAGCCTGTCGAACCTGCGCGAGCCGGTCCGTGCTGCGCAGCAGGACGGCGTCGCACCCGTCGGCCGCGGACAGCACCAGAATCGTCTCGCCGGAGGCCGCCCGGTCCAGTGCGTCGGCCAGGCCCACGCCGAAATCCGCGGCGCCCGCGTGCCCGAGGGGCGATACCGAGGTCGATATCGCACCGGCGATCAGCCGCGGAGCCTGTTTCGCGACACCGATATTGGGAGATACGACGACCACGTGGTCCGCCTGGCCGAGCCCAGCCTCCGCGAGCACCTGACCGGCGACCTCCTGCAACAACGGCAGGTAGGACTCGGTGCCGAACCGCTCCTCCCATTGACCGCCCGCAGCCGCACCCGGTGTCCGCCACCGGTCCAGAATCTCGATGGACCGGGACTGCTCCCCGATAATCTCCGCGATCGCCCGGTCGGGATCGCCGAACAGCAGCGCCACGGCTCCGTCGCCGCCGAGCTGTTCGTCGCTGGATCCGGGTCGGCCGGTGCGCACATCGGACAGCACGGCGAGACCGCCGGTGGCCGCGGCGGCACGCCAGGCCGCAATGCCCGACCGCGCCGAGCCCGCCATATCGGCGGCGAACGCGGTGCGGGGCATGGCCAGTGCCGCGTGGATGGCGGTCGCATTGGCCTTGTCGAAGTACGCCGGTGAGGTGGTCGCGAAGTACAGCGCCGTGGGTGACTCCGCGGTCCGGCGGAGCACTGCGGCCGCCGCCTCGGCTCCCATGGTCGTGCTGTCCTCGTCGAACGAGGCGACCACGCGAACACCCTGTCCCGGGCCGCCGCCGAGCGCGGTCTTCACGTCCGACAGCCGCAGTCGATATCGCGGCAGATAGGTGGCGTAGCCGATGAGAGCGGTAGTAGTCACGGTGATCCTTTCCTCCTGCTTCAGGGCGCCTCGATGAGCGCGGCCATGCCCTGTCCGCCTCCAATGCACATGGTTTCCAGCGCGAAACGTCCACCCCGGCGACGTAATTCGTGCAGCACGGTGGTGAGTATGCGCACGCCGGTCGCGCCGATCGGATGGCCGAGCGAGATTCCGGACCCATTGACGTTCAGGCGGTCGGCGATCTCGTCGTGCTTGACGCCCCATCCGGCGAGCACGGCCAGCACCTGGCAGGCGAAGGCCTCGTTCACTTCGATCAGGTCGAGGTCTTCGAAGGTGAATCCGGTGCGGGCGAAGAGCTTCGCGACCGCGGGCACCGGTCCGATACCCATGGTCGCCGGTTCGCATCCGGCCGCCGCCCACCCCCGCAGGAACCCCAGCGGCTCGAGCCCGAGTTCGTCCAGCTTGTCCTCGGCGACGATGAGGCAGGCCGCGGCGGCATCGTTCTGCTGGCTGGCGTTGCCCGCGGTCACAGTGCCGCCGGGTATGAGGGGCCGCAGCCTGCTCAGCATTTCGGGCGTCGAATCCGGCCGGATGCCCTCGTCTCGGGCGAATACCACGGGATCGCCCTTGCGCTGCGGGATTTCGACGGTGACGACCTCATCGGCGAACTTCCCGTCCTGCCAAGCCTGTGCGGCGCGACGGTGGCTGCGGGCGGCGAAGGCGTCAGCGTCGTCACGGCTGATGCCGTACTGCTGGGCCAGGTTCTCGGCGGTCTCGATCATTCCGCTGATCGCACCGAATCGCCATTCCGGCTGCGATCTTTCGCGGCCACGGTCGAGCCGGTCGTACATCGCAACATTGCCGGCCCGGTGCCCCCAGCGCATGTCGGTCGTGTAGTGCTCGATATTGCTCATGCTCTCGACGCCCCCGGCGACCACGACGTCGGCCGCGCCGGTCTGCACCATCATGGCGGCCGTGACGACCGCCTGAAGCCCGCCACCGCAGCGCCGATCGGTCTGAAAGCCGGGGACTTCGACCGGTAGCCCGGCGTGCAGCGCGGCCCAGCGGCCGATGCACGGCGCCTCCGAGTTGGCATAGGACTGCGCGAATGCGACGTCGTCGATGCGCGCCGGATCGATGCCGGATCGCCGCACCAGCTCACGCAGGACGGTCGCCGCGAGTTCTTCGGCGGGCATCGACCGCAGGGCGCCTCCGAAGGCGCCGACGGGGGTGCGCAGGGGGCTGACTATCGCAGCTCGTCTCATGCCGGTACTCCAGGCTTGTCGAGGGCCGCTTCGAGCGCGGCACGGTGGTCGGGGTGGGCGATGGCCAGCATCGATTCGCGGCGCTCGCGTAGCGTGCGCCCGCGCAGGTCCGCGATGCCGAATTCGGTGACAATGATTCCGGCGTCGGAGCGGGCGGTACTGGCAGGTCCGTTGAGCGCGGCCACAATCCGGCTCCCTGCACCGGCGGTCGCGGGCAGGGCGACAATGGGCAGCCCGCCTCGTGATCGGGCCGCGCCGCGCAGGAAATCGGCGCCTCCCCCGACCGCTCCGACATAATCGGCGCCCGCGGTTTCGGCATTGATCTGGCCCGACAGGTCCACTTCGATCGCGGAATTGATGGCGACCAGGCGGTCTTGGCCAGCGAGTACCTGGGGATCGTGGGTATAGCGTGTCTCACGTAGTTCGATCGCCGAATTGCCGTCAGCGAAGTCGAACAGCCGTCGACTTCCCATCAGAATCCCCGCGACGGCTCGCCCTGTGTCGATGCTCTTGAACCGGTTGGTGATTGCGCCCTTTTCCATGAGGTCGGCAACCGCATCGTTCAGCAGCCCGGAATGGACACCCAGGTCCAACCGCTCGCCGAGTGCGGCCAGCACCGCCTCCGGAAGCGCGCCGATGCCGAACTGCAGTGTCGCCCGGTCGTCGATCAGCGAGGCAACATTGCGCGCGATCGTCTCGGTCACCGAATCCGTGGTGCGTGGCCGCATTTCCGCCGGGGCCCGGGACGTTCGGACTACGACGTCGAGATCTCGATCGGTGAGGTACCGCAGACCGGCGGTGCGTGGTGCCTGCTCGTTCACTTCCGCGATCACCATGCGTGCGGTGGTCACCGCGGCCGTGATGTAGTCGTGCGCGAATCCGAGGCTGTACCGGCCGAATTCATCGGCCGGCGGCAACTGCAACAGCAGCACATCGACCCGGAGCGGGCCGGTCGTGAGCAGATCGGGCAGCGTCGAATAGTGCGCCGGGATCACATCGAGCACTCCGGCCCGGAACAGGTCCCGGTTCGCACCGCTTCCGCAATACGACACGAACGAGATGTGGTCGGCGTGCTCAGGGCGCACGGTCCGCGTCGCCGGAATCCCGAGAAAGCAACGGAACGAACCGATCTCGGCACGCTGCCGCATCAATTGCCCGGTCAACGTGAGCGGTTCGGCACAAGCCTGCCCCCAGGCGACCATATCGCCTGCTCGGATGTAGCGGCCCAGATCCAATCGTTCCGGGTCGATGTACTGCGTGCACCTCACCGGTCTTCGCGCCACCTGTCGGCGGACGGATCCAGCAGCTGCAGCAGATTGCCTTCCGGCAGCCAGATGATGGTCTCCACCTCGAGCGCGTCCAGGAAGCGCACCCGCCCGGTGCGGTGATCCTCCAAGCGCAGGCGCGGACCGTTGCCTTCATGGTCGACCGAGACCGAGACCTCGGCAAACTCGCTACCCACCACCGCAGTGGCGTGCGGCCCGGTGACTACCCCGGCGTCGTTGTCGGACATCGCAGACTCCTCAGATCAGGAATGCCATGGTCGGGATCGGACGGTCGGCGTCGACGAGGTTGACCTTCTTGTAGGCCAGCCGGATCTCGCCATCGACCACTCGCAGGCGGTAGGTGTAGCGCCCTGCCCACAGCCGAGTGCCGCGCTCCTTCGACTCGGCGGCAAGGAAATTCGCGCCGACGACGGTGTCGCCGTTCTCCACGCCGAGCACCTCCACATTGGAGATGAGGCGGCGCAGGTTCGACGGCGGCGACTGTGCGTACCGTTTGCCGGTGCGCAGCTGCTTGAGCCGGGTCGAGATCCGGCTCCGGTTGTCGAAGATGACCGAGACATGGCTCGACGGGTCGGCCGTCTCGTCCGTGGGCACCCAGTAGAGGGCGTCGTCGGTCCACAGCGCTTCCCAGCCGTCGTAGTCGTGCTCGTCGGCCAGGCGCGCTTCCCGGTACAGGAACTGCTCGATCTCGCGGAGATCGAGGCTGGTCGCGGCTGTCACTTCTGCTCCTCCATCAGCTTCTTGTAGTGCGCCCAGAATCCGCGCATACCGGTCTCGTCGGTCGCTCCGCCGATCGTGAGTCCACGCTCGTCGGTCCGCTCCCGGACAAGTCCGCGACGCAGGTCCAGCCATTCGGGCCGCAGTTGCTCGGCACCGATCTGGTTGCGTTCGTACATTTCGGTGTCGTCGGCCAGCAGCATTCCGGCCGGGCCGACCGAGCCGATCGACTGCGACACCATCCGGGTGTTCAATTCTGGCGCGCCCGCCAGCTGCACGGCCGTCGAGAACTGGATGCACTCGTTCACCGAGACCGGCTGGATGTTGAAGACCTGGATCTCGGCGATGAACAGATTCGGGAAGATCATCACGTGCGGCGCGCCCTCGATGAGGATCTGCTCGGCCGCCTCGCCGTGCAGTTCGCGCATCTTCGAAACGTATTCCGGTACCCGCAACTCCGTGGTTCCGAACCAGCGCATCGGCTCGGCGAAGTTCCGGAATTCGGGGCGCAGGTCGTTCTCGCTGTGCCCGTTGCCGAGGTTGCGGGTCACCGCGGTGGAATTGTCGCTGTAGAGCGCGCCGATGGGGCTGCCGGTCACGCTGAAGATGGAGCCGTGCACAAACTGGGGGTGGTATCCGTCGGTTTCGTTCTCCGCCAGGAGTTTCCAGTTCGCCCGGGTGCGATGCTGCAGCCAGCCGGCGGTCAGCTCCACCTTGCCCTCGGGAGACAACCGGGCCAGTCGGTCGATCTCACCGGCGGCATTACCGAGGTGTTCGATCAGGCTGGGGCCGTCCTCGGCGAAGCTACCGAAGACGAAGCCCTGGTAGGAATCGACCCGCGGAACCCGGCCCATCGACAGCTCGAGCTTGCCCTTGCCGCCGTAGCCCTTGTTGTACGGGTACCCGAGCAGCTTGCCGTCATTGCTGTAGGTCCAGCCGTGATACGGGCACCGGAACGCGTTGGCGTTGCCCTTGGCGTCCTCGCAGACCAGGTTGGCGCGATGGGCACAGCGGTTCAGCAGCAGGTGCACCTGACCGTCGCCGTCCCTGGTCATCACGACGTCCTGCGGCCCGAACTTCTTGCGGACGTAATCGCCCGGCTGCGGGACCTCGCTCTCGTGGCCGATGAAAACCCAGGTGCGGTACCAGATTCGCGCGAGCTCGCGGGCGAAGATCCGCGGGTCGGTGTACAGCGATCCGTGCACCCGGTCGGGCTGGATCAGGTAGTCGAGGTCGGGTCGCACGATCGGCGCGGCCTCGGGTTCGGTGGTCGTCACGGTTACTCCTTCTTGTCTCGTTCGTCGGCGGCCGCCGCCAGTTGTCTATGCGCCCAGGCCACCAGCCGGAACTTCTGGACCTTGCCGGTGGGCGTGGTCGGCAGTTCGTCCGCCGTCAGGAACAGGACGTGCTTGGGAACCTTGAAGCGCGCGAGCTTGTCGCGGCACAGCGTTCGCACGCCCGCGGCGTCGATCTCGCCGTCCGGTGCGCGGACGATGCACACGCATCCGGCCTCGCCCCACCGGTCGTCGGGAACCCCGATGGCGAAGACCTGGCTGATGGCCGGGTGCCCGGCGAGCAAATCCTCGATCTCCTTGGGCATCACGAGTTCGCCGCCGCTCTTGTAGAGCTCCTTGCTGCGGCCGACGACCTCCAGATAGCCGTCGGGTCGGACCCGGCCCAGATCTCCGGATCGGAGCCAGCCGTCCTGGAGAGCGGCTGCGGTCTCCTCCGGTTTCCGCCAGAAGCCGGTCATGGTGGTCGGTCCGTGAGATGCCAGCTCCCCCACCGCGTTCGGAGGCAGATCCGCGCCGGTTTCCGGGTCGATCGTCTTGTAGACCGTAAGGGCGTCCGCGCCGGAAACCCCGGCAACGCCCGCCAGCTTCGGCCTGCCGACCGTGTCCGACGTGTAGGACAGGTCGTCCTCGGGCAGCGTCAGCGTCATCGCGCCGCCGCATTCGGTCATGCCGTAGCCGGTGCTGATCTCATCGACCCCCAGTTCGGCCCGCACCCGCTCCCACAACCAGATCGGCGCGGGCGCCGCGCCCGACAGAATGGACCGCAGCGACGACAGGTCGAACTGGCTGCGGCGCGGCTCTTCCAGCAGCGCGACCGACATGGTCGGAACGCACAGGATGTCGGTGGCCCGGTGACGCTGGATACCCTCGAAATAGCGCACCGGATCGAACGCGGTCTGCGGAATGATCGCTCCGCCCACCATCATCGCGGCCAGCAGGCCCTCGACATAACCGAACATGTGATAGCACGGCAGCGAGAACAGGATCCGGCGACCGTCCTCGAAGGCTCGCGTCAAGGCCGACGCGTACGCGGTGCGCAACACCGCGTCGTGCGTGACCAGTACTCCCTTGGGTGATCCGGTGGTTCCCGAGGTGTACAACATGTCGGCGATATCGTCAGGGGCGGCAAGCGATTTCGCCAGACCGCGGGCATGCTCACCGACTTGCGCGAGCGCTTCGACGGTCAGCACCCCCCGACGAGTCCGGCCGTCGGTGGGCAGCTGGACGACACCTTCCAACGCGGGTAGCCCTGACGGGTTGCCCCGCTCCCAACCGGGTGCGATCTGGTCGAGCACGGCCAGGTAGTCGAGCCCGGCGAAGCCGGTCATGGTGATCAGGGCCGAGCACTCGGATTGCGCGAGCACATATCCGAGCTCATCGGGCCGATACAGGTAGTTGAACGGGATGGCCACCGCCCCCGTCTTGGCGATGGCGAATTTCAGCGACACGAACTCCGCGTAGTTCGCCATCAGCAGCCCAACGCGATCGCCATTGCCCACGCCGCCCATGGCCAGGCCGTCAGCGAGCCGATCCGCCCAGTGGGCGATGTCTGCGTAGGTGTAGATCCCGTCGTCGGTGATCACGAACGGCCGATCGGGGAACTGCTCCGCGCAGTGGTCGAGCCAGTCGGCCAGAGTGCGCGGCCGCCACCGGGTGAACCGGTCCCGGAGGTCGGTACGTCGCTGTTCGATGTCCGAGGACATATTCACCTCCTTTTGAATTGAAATTAGATTAACTGAACTTCGCACAGGTCCGCAAGCGCATCCCACGGCAACGAGGTCAGGTCAGCGGACGCAGCACATTCCCGATTATCAGATCGACCAGCTTGAATTTCTGCACCTTGCCCGTAGCAGTGGCGGGCAATTCGGCGGCGACCAGCCAAAGCTGCGGAATCTTGTAGGGTGACAGGTGTTCTCGGCAGTGCGCCACGAGTTCCGAACGCAATCCGTCCCGGGGCTCGGCACGCAGACGCACAACGGCCGCGACTGCTTCTCCCCACTTCTCATGGGGCACGCCGACGACCGCAGCTTCGAGGACGTCCTCATGTGCGACCAGGCAGGATTCGATCTCGGCGGGAGCGATGTTCTCCCCGCCGCGAATGATCAGATCCTTCAGCCGCCCGGTGAGCGTGAGCATTCCGCGTTCGTCCATGCGTCCGAGATCACCGGTGTGCACCCAGCCCTGGGCGTCGACGGTGCGCGCGGTCGCTGCCGGATCGTGCAGGTACTCGATCAGCTGCTGGTGACCGCGGGCACAGATCTCACCGGCGACGCCGAGCGGCTGGATCGCGCCGTCGACCGGATCCACGATCTTGCACTCCACCTGTGGCAGTGGCCGGCCGACCGTATGGACCAGATCATCATGATCGTCGTCTCGCCTAGTCATCGCGAGGACCGGCGCCAGTTCGGTCTGACCGAAGAGATTGTGTATCCGTGCGCCGAACAGTGTTTCGGCGGCTTCGATCAGAGCCCGTGGGACATTCGCCGCGCCGACCAGCACCGTGCGCAGGACCGGCGGATCCGCTTGCGCGCGAGCCGCCTCCACTACCGCCCCGAGCACGGTCGGCACCACGAACAGCAGGTCGGCGTCCTCGGCGCGCATGGCCGTCAAAACCGCAGCGGGCGTGAACTGTTCGATCAGGACCACGGCTCCGCCCAGCCACAGCGGTCCGAGCGTGCCGATCACGCAGGCCGCGGTATGGAACATCGGCAGCGGGTTCACGGCGGCGGAACCACGCGTCGCCTCGGCGGTCTCCATGGTCAGCTTCGCCACATTGACCAGCGAACGATGCCGCAGCAGAACACCTTTCGGCGTTCCGGTGGTGCCGGAGGTGTATTGGAGCATGGCCGGCAGCTCGGGGTCGACCACAAGCAGCGGTTCATCCTCGTGCCCGTCGGACAGCCATCGGTCCCACTCCGACAGACTGATCACCCGGCGCAGCGCTGGACAGTCGGCCCGGGCAGCGGACACCACGGCGGCAAGGTCGTAGTCGCGGCTGCGATCGGCGTGTATCAGCACGACGGAGCGGGAGTGGTTCAGCGCATAGACCAATTCGGCCTGCCGCAGGACCGGATTCAAGGCCACCAGGGTGACTCCGGCCAGCGCGGCACCGAACTGGATGATCGGCCATTCGACGACATTGGGTGCCCACAGGGCCACGAATTCCCCTGGGCGGGTGTGCTTCAGCAGCGCACGTGCCACCCGGGTGGCTTCCTCGTGCAGTTCTCGGTAGGTCAGCCGTCGTTGCGTGCCCGCGCCGTGCGAGTTGCCCACCAGAGCGAGCCGATCACCCATCTCGGCGGCGCGCCGGCCGAGCAGCGTGCCCGCGGTGAGCTCCACAATGGCCGTGGATTCGTCTCGCGGCCACGAGGATTCCAGCAGTACGCCGCTCATCGTCCGCGGAACTCCGGCTTGCGGCGCTCCCGGAACGCGAGCACGCCCTCCTCGAAATCCTCGGTGTCGAACAGGCGGGCTTGGAGTTCGACCTCGCGGTCGAGCACGGTCCAGGGATCGCCCGGCCAACCCGCGAACAAGGATTTGATTCCGGCAATGGCCAGCGGCGGTCCGGCCGCTATGGCCGCGGCGTCGGCCAGTGCCGTATCCAGGGCCGAGCCGGTGTCGGTCAGTTGATCGACCAGACCCAGTTCGTGCGCCTCCATGCCCGAAAGCCGACGCGGCAGCAACATCAGCTGACGTGCTGTCGCGGGGCCGACGCGGGCAGGAAGCGAAGCGAAAATGCCCATGTCCCCGGCCAATCCGACGCCGGTGAAGGTGGTGCTGAAGACGGCGTCGCGCGCGGCGACGACGCGATCGCACGCTATCGCCAGTGACGTCCCGGCTCCGAAGGCATATCCCTCGACCGCGGCGATGACCGGTTTCGGCCCGCCCCAGATGGCTCGGACCACACGTTGTGCGGCCTCGGCTCGCAGCACCGTGCGCTCCGGCGACTGGCGCTCCATCGTCGAGATGTCGCCGCCGGAGCAGAAAGTACCGTTACCGCCGGTCAAGACGATCGCGCGCACGCCGCCGTCGGCCATGGCGGTCTCCAGCACCTCGGCGAGCACGACCCGCAGTTCGAGATCGATGGCATTGCGCTTCTCGGGCCGGTTCAGAGTCACCACCCGCACCGCGCCGTGGTCGGCGGTGAGTACACAGTCGTTCATGCCGCCTACTCCCCGGTGAAGATCGGAGATCGGCGTTCCAGCACCGCCGCCAATCCCTCACGGGCGTCTGCGGTTCCGGACAGCTCGGAAACCACGCGCGCCTCGTGCGGCAGTTGCGCCTCGAGCGTGGCGCCGACGCCGTTCCACAGCAGTCGTTTGGTGGCCGCGAGCGCCTTCGGGGGCGCGGCGGCGAGAGTTCGGGCCAGTCCCCGCGCTTCGTCGAGGACGGCATTGTCCGGCACCACCTTGGTGAGCAGCCCGATCTCCAGTGCTTCGCGCGCGGTCAGCGTCGGATTCGTCAGCAGGATCTCCATGGCCTTGCGCAGTCCGACCAGCTGGGTGAGGGTCACCGAGGCGCCGGCGTCGGGAGCCATACCGACCCGCACGGCGCCGGACATGAATTTCGCCGACTCACCGGCGATCACGAGGTCGGCGGCACACACCAGGCCGAAACCTCCACCCCCGGCGGCGAATCCGTGCACCGCGACGATGACCGGCGGGCGCAGCTGCACCAGAGCGGACACCGCGATCTGGAGCCAGGCTGTCGCCTCGCGCAGATAATCGGGCAGCGCTTCGCCTTTGCTCGCAAAGGTGCGGACGTCACCGCCCGCGCAGAAGTGCGGCCCTTCACCCGACAGGATCAATACGCGCACCGCGGGCTCGCCGTGACAGCGCATGATCGCCGCATGCAGTGCCTGCAGCAGCTCGACATCCATGCCGTTGGCGGCGTCGGGTCGGTTGAGTCGCAACGATGCGACACCGTCCTTGTCGAGGTCCAGCAGTACCGGACCCGAACCGATCAATACCTCGGTCACGACCGAACTCCTTTGCCCTGTGTGAAAGTCGAGATTCCCGCTCCCGCGGAGTCACCGGCCACATGCCCGATGACGGTGTCGAGCTCCATGGCCAGGCCGTCTTCCAGCGGCAACCGGAGTCCCTGATAGACCAACCGCTTGATACCGGCGAGGGCAGCACGTTCCACCCCGGCGAGCCGGGTAACAAACGTCCGCACACCGTCTTCGAATTCCTCAGGCGCGAAACTGCGGTAGGCCAGACCCCATTGTTCGGCCTGGGTTCCGGAAAGCCGCTCGCCGCTGAGGATGTGGCCCAGCGCACGCTGTCTGCCGACCAGCCGTGGCAGGCGCTGTGAACCACCCCCGCCGGGAATCTGCCCGAAGTTCGCGTGGTTGTCGGCCAGCTTCGCGTCCGATCGCACGAGTGCGACATCGCATGCCTGCATGAGCTCGAAACCCCCTGCCATGGCATAGCCTTCGACGACCGCCACCACCGGCACGGGCAGCTCGGCGATGGCGGCGCACGCCCGGCCGAAGTTCTCGAACAGCGGCCGCAGCGCCGCCGCTCCCTCGGCGCGCAGCCGCTCGAGCTCGTGGAAATCGCCGCCCACGGAGAAGTTGCCGCCCGCTCCGCGGACGACGATGACGTTCACCTCTGCGGCCAGCGCCCGCAGGGCGCGTTCGAGCTGAGCACCGAGATCGACCGTGATGGCGTTCATGGCCTCGGCCCGATCGAGAGTGGCATATCCGACGACGCCCTCGACCCGTGTAGTTACGACTGTGCCGGTCACATCAACCGCCCACCGCTGACTTCCAGCACCGCCCCTGTCATATAGCTGGACAGATCCGAGGCCAGGAACAGCACCGCTCCGGCGACCTCGCTGGGCAGGCCCGCTCGCTTCATGGGGATACCGGCTTCGCGTTCGGCGAAGACCTCCGGCGGCATGGCATCGGTCATCGGCGTCCGGATCAGGCCCGGCTGCACGGCATTGATGCGAACGCCCTTGTGCGCCAGTTCCTTCGCCGCCGCTTTGGTCAATCCGACGATGCCCGCCTTGGCGGCACTGTAGTTGGTCTGGCCCGGGTTGCCCGACTTTCCGGACAGCGACGACATATTGACGATCGAACCGCCCCCGGCCTCGCGCATGACCGCCGATGCCGCGCGCACCCCCAGCCACGTGCCCTTCAAATGCACGTTGATCACGGCGTCGAAATCCTCGGGCCGCATCTTGCGCAGCGATGCGTCGCGGGTGATCCCGGCATTGTTGACGTAGATGTCGAGTGCGCCGAATTCCGCGACAGTCCGTTCGATCACCGCGTCCACCGCGGCCTCATCCGTGACATCGCAGCCGATGGGAAGCACCGAATCACCCAGTGCGGCCGCCGATTCCGCGGCCCTCTCGGCATCGAGATCCACCAGTGCCACATTGGCCCCGTGCGCGCGCAGCAGCCGGGCGATTTCCAGCCCGATGCCCTGCGCAGCTCCGGTCACGACCGCGGTGCGGCCCGCCACCAATCCATCCATCACGCGATGTACCTCACGATCGATTCGACGATGCAGGCCGGCTTCTCGCCGCCCTCGATCTCGATGACCGTGGACAGCGTCGCCTGCACGGCACCCTCCAGCAGGGCCACCTCGGCGATGCGCGATCGGCCGCGCACTTTGGAACCGGCCGGCACCGGCGCGGGGAAGCGAACCTTGTCGAGGCCGTAGTTGACCGCCATCGCGACGTTGTCCACCCGATAGATCTGATGCTGGATCGCCGGCAACAGCGACAGCGTCAGCAGGCCGTGGGCGATGGTGCCGCCGAAGGGGCCGGACGCCGCCTTGTCGACGTCGACGTGGATCCACTGGTGGTCGCCCGTCGCATCCGCGAAGAGCCCGATTCGTTCCTGGTCCACGACGATCCAGTCGCTGACTCCGAGCTCCTCCCCCGCCGCATCGGCAAGCTCGGCTATGCCATCGAAAACCCTCATGCCCGCTCCACATCGTCGTGTATTTTTCGAATCAAACATAAATTAATCAACACGCTAGGTCAACAGCCCCAGCGCCCGACGGGGCGCGCGAAACCAATGGAGCAGAGCACACCCATGACCTCAACCGACACCCCGGCCAGATTCACCTACACCGCCCGCGACGGGCTCGAAATCGTTGCCTACAAATGGATTCCGGCCGCTCCCCCGCGCGGAATCGTGCAGCTGACCCACGGGATGGGCGAGCACGTGCGCCGGTACCACGACCTCGCGATGACGCTCACGGAGGCGGGCTATCTGGTCGCCGGCCAGGATCATCGCGGTCACGGCGCCACCGCCCGGCCCGAGGCCGGTTACGGCACCATCGGCGCCGCGGGATGGGGGGAACTCGTCAACGACATCCACCTGCTGAACGAGCTGCTCCGGGCGCATCATCCCAGCCTGCCGCTGATCCTGATCGCACACAGCATGGGTTCGTTCGCCGCACAGCAGTACCTGCTCGAGCACAGCGCCGAGGTCGATGCCGTGGTGCTCACCGGCACCGGCCTGGTGGATCTGATCGAACCGGTGGTGGATCTCGATCAGCCATTGGACCTCGCGCTCTTCAATGCCCCGTTCGCGCCCGCCCGGACGGATTTCGACTGGCTGTCCCGCGACGAATCCTGCGTGGATGCCTATATCGCGGATCCACAGTGCGGCTTCGGAATCGACGTCGGCGCACTGAAGGCGCTGTTCGCCGCCGGCCGGGCGATCGCCGACCCGCAGCGCATGCATGCCGTGCGGCCCGATCTGCGCCTCTACATCACCGCCGGTGACCAGGATCCGGTCAACGGACAGCTCACCGGGATCCACACCTTGATCGATCGGTATCTCGCCGCCGGCCTGACCGATGTCGCGCTCAGCATCTACCGCGGCGCCCGGCACGAGCTGTACAACGAGATCGATCGAAGGACCGTGATGGCCGACCTGATCGCGTGGATCGATCGCACTTCGACTGCCCCACCCGGCGAAACCCAATAGACCCGAACACCCCGGTGACCGGGCGATCTCCCCATGTTCCGGCGGTAGTCATTGTATATGAACAGTATGTTCAGTTATGCTGTCGGTCACAGCGTATGAACATGATGTATAGCCACCGAATCTGGTGGGTACCGGGAGTTCACAGTGCGGTCGTCTTCGCGAACAAGCAGCACACGAGCCTCGAGCGCGAAGCGCGGCGTGCCGGTCATACTCGCCGTCGCCGGGATGCTCGCCACGAGCTCGGCCGTCGGCCCGTCCCATGCACAGGAGACGCGTCCCCTGCCGGTGTCTCCGGCGGTGCTCGCAGCGCCGCCGGAGACGACCGTCGGCATCGTGCCCGCGAGTGTCGTTCCTTTCCAACCACATTCGGCTCCATCGAGGGACGAACGACCCGTCGCCGCCGATTCCACACGGCAGGACGTCGCGGCCCCGGCCGGTCCCGGCATCCAGGGGATTCCGGAAATCACCCTGGCCGCGTACCGAAACGCCGAGCTCCAGCTCGATCAGCTCGAACCCGGCTGCGGCCTCGATTGGAGCCTGCTCGCCGGGATCGGCCGTATCGAATCCGGTCACGCCGGCGGTGGGAATACCGACGCGAACGGGACGACGCTGTCCCCGATCCTCGGCCCGGCCCTGGATGGTTCGCTCCCGGGCAACGAGATCATCGCCACCGGCAGTGGCGGTTTCGTCCGCGCGATCGGGCCGATGCAGTTTCTACCGAGTACGTGGAGCGCCTACGCCAGCGACGGCAATGGCGACGGCATCGCCGACCCCGACAACGTCTTCGATGCGACACTCGCGGCCGGCAAGTACCTGTGTTCGGGAGGCCTGGACCTGCGCGACCCCGCGCAGCGACTGCGAGCAGTGCTGCGGTACAACAACTCGACCTCCTACGCCGCCAATGTCCTGCATTGGTCGGACGTGTATCGCGGCGGCGGAGACTCCTCTTCCACAGTGCTGCTGGATCTTCCGGCCACGCCGGCACCGAATCCGGTACCCGCGGACCAAGGGCCCGCGCCGACCCGACCGGCCCCGGACCAGCCCGAACAAACACCGGCGCCCGCCCCCGACTACACTGCCCCGGCAACGACGGCTCCGCCGGCGCAGCCGATGATCACCATCCCGGGCCTGCCCCCGATTCCCTGCGTCATCTTCTGCCCGCCGCCCCTGTCCACGCCCTGATGGGCCCGGCCGATGCACACCCGCCTGTCGCCAGGAACGCCCTCGATGTGCCGCCCCTTTGCTGGACGGCCGTCGTATCCTGGACGCACGAACGGCATCGGTATCGAGGACGATGGCATGAATCCTGCCGCCGAAGACCCCTCGAGCACCCAGCGCCAGGCGACCCTCGGGATCGAGGCGGAGCTGGAGGCCGAGGGTTTCGAAGACGCCGAGCTGATCGGTCGGGGCGGCTTCGGTGCGGTATATCGCTGTGTGGAGCGCGCGCTGGAACGGCAGGTAGCCGTGAAGGTGCTGCGCCCGGAATCGGACGGGGCCGACCTCGAACGGTTCCTCCGTGAACAACGCTCCCTGGGACGGCTTTCCGCGCACCCCAATATCGTCACGGTATTGCACGTCGACGTCACCGCGACCGGTAGGCCGTACCTCGTGATGCCGTTCTACCGGCGCGGCTCGCTACAGGATGCGATCGCCGATTCGGGCCCGCTCGATTACGCCGCGGTGCTCCGCCTCGGAGTCAAACTGGCCGGGGCGTTGGAAACCGCGCACCGCGCGGGAATCCTGCACCGGGACGTCAAGCCGGGCAACGTGCTGCTCACCGACTACGGCCAACCGGAGCTGTGCGACTTCGGGATTGCGCACATGGCCGACGGCGCTTTCGAGACCGGATCGGGTGAGATCACCGGATCCCCGGCCTTCACCGCACCCGAGGTGCTGTTCGGGCAGCCGTCGACGGTTCGGTCCGATATCTACAGCCTGGGTGCGACATTGTTCAGCGCCTACACCGGTCATGCCGCCTTCGAGCGGCGGGAGGGCGAGGATGTTGTCGCCCAATTCATCCGGATCAGCCGGCACCCGGCGATTCCGGTGGAGGACCTCCCCGAGGACCTCGGCCGGCTGATCTCCGACGCGATGGCGAGGCAGCCCGAGGATCGTCCGGCCTCGGCTCGGCAGTTCGGGGATGAGTTACGAGAGTTACAGCGCCACAACGGATTTACCGTCGACGAAATGAGCATCCCCGACTCCTCCCCGGAGTTGAACGGGGCCCGCTCGCGCGACGGCGGCGGATCGCGGCGAGCGGTCCGCCGACCGCGTCACGACATGCCGGCGCTGGTCACCCCGAACACCAGGTTCCGGCCTCCGCATCCGCCGGAGCACCTGATTCGGCGGCCACGCCTGGGCGCGCTGCTGCGACCGGGCGAGCGCCCGCGCCTGATCCTGATACACGCGCCCGCGGGATTCGGAAAGAGCAGCGTCGCAACCCAATTGGCGGAGCAACTCTTCCACGACGGAGCGCAGGTGGCGTGGCTGACGACCGATACCGACGACAACAATGTCGTCACCTTCTGCGCCCACGTGCTCGAGGCGTTGCGGCGCACGGATCCGTCGCTCGGCGGCGAACTGAGCCTGGCGCTCGAGGAAGCCGGAAGCCGAGCCGAGCGCTTCGTGCTCACGTCGCTGATCAACGAACTCCACGAACGCAAACACCATGTGGCCCTGGTGATCGACGACTGGCACCAGGTGACCAGCGAATCCAGCCGCGCCGCTTTGCGCTTCCTGCTCGAACGGGGCTGCCATCACCTGCAGCTGATCGTGACCACCCGAACCAGGGCCGGTCTTCCGCTCAGCGCGTTGCGCGTGCACAACGAACTGGTCGAGATCGATTCCACCGCACTGCGTTTCACGGCGGAGGAAACTGGCGCATTCCTGGCGCGCTGCGATGGGATCGACCTGGCATCGGCCGACATCGAGCGACTGACCGAATCCACCGAGGGCTGGATCGCTGCACTGCAGCTCGCCGCGCTGTCACTGCGACAGCACGGGCGATCGGCAGAACTACTCCACGAGATCTCCGGTCG
The DNA here is from genome assembly GCF_042755705.1 of Nocardia sp. NPDC059154. Lineage (NCBI taxonomy): Bacteria > Bacillati > Actinomycetota > Actinomycetes > Mycobacteriales > Nocardiaceae > Nocardia > Nocardia sp. NPDC059154. Next base: position 3,953 of record NZ_JBHZCS010000015.1, on the reverse strand, counting down.
CCACCACGCACTGGGCGAATTCCTGGCCGAGAACGTCCTGGACTCCCTGGACCCGGCGCTGGTCGACTTCATGATGGGCACCTCGATCACCCGCCGGATCTGCGGAGACCTGGCGACCGCATTGACCGGAACCGATCGCGGCCAAGCTCTGCTGGAGAGTGTCGAAGAACGCAATCTGTTTCTGCGCCGAGTCGACGAGAGCGGGGAATGGTTCCGCTACCACTACCTCTTCGCCGACTACCTCCAGCGTCGGCTGGAAAGGGACCGCCCCGAACGCCTGCCGGTGCTCCACGCGGCCGCTGCCGCGTGGTTCAGCGAACACCAGATGGTGCAGGACGCGGTCACCCATGCGCTGGCCGCCGGCAACGACCGATGGGCCGCCGAACTGGTGGAAGAGGCCGGTATCGCCCTGCTCGAGCAGGGCCAGATGGCGACCATACTCGCGCTTACCGATCTGCTGCCGCCGGCGGTTTCCGCGCACCGTCCGCACCTGCTCGTCACGATCAGCCTGGCCAACCTCGGCGTGCGCCGCGACGCCGCCGCCCGCGAAACGCTCGACAGGGCGTATGCGGCGCTCGAATCCGCACAGCTCGACCCGCACGAGACGGCGAAGCTCCGCATCCAATGCCAGGTGATCGAGGGCGTCGCCGCCATGCTGCAGGATCGCAGCGAAGGCATCGCCGACCTGATCGAAACTCCCCTGCGGGATCCGGATTCCTTCGAGCCGTGGTTCGCGGCCGGAGCCGCTGTCATCGCGGCATTCATCGACCTGTCGCACTTCCGATTCGACGCGGTCAAGGCGTGCCGGGAACGCGCGGCCGTCTACTTCGAGACCTCCACCGGGCCACTCACGCAAACCTATGCGTACTGCCTGAGTGCGCTGGCGGCGCGGGAACAACTCGATATCCGCACGGCGGAGTACTACTTACGAAAAGTGATGCAGTTGGCCATGACCGGACGGAGGACGAGCGGTCTGGCGGCCCGGATGGCCGGAGCGCTGCTCGGCGAACTTCGCTACGAGCACAATGACGTGGACGAGGCGAACAGGCTGATCGATGCCGCGCACGAATTCGCCGCCACCGCCGGAACCGTGGATGTCATGATCTCGGTCTATGTCACCGGCGCGAAAGTGAAGGCAGCCCTGGGAGATCACGAGGAGGCGGCCCGGCGTCTCGACGACGGCATGCGGATCGCCGCCGACCTCGATCTGCCACGTTTGGCCGCCGCCATCGAAGGCGAGCGGATCCGGCAGGGTATCGCCCGGGTCGCAGAACCTCCGCCGAGCCTCGGGCCACCCACCGATTCCCTGGCCGAGCCCGGAACCGCCGAGCTGACCCGAGACATCCAGTCGTGCAACCTCATCCGGCGATCGCTCGCGCTGGGCACAGCTCGATCCGTCACCGAGGCCACCACCGTCGCGCGGACGCTGGCAGAAAAACTTGTTGCCCAGCATCGGCCCCACGCGCTCATCACGGCCGAACTGCTGCTGGCCCGCTGCTTGTCGATGTCGGGAGACACACCGGCCGCGCGGCGTCTGGTCGCGGAGGTCGCCGAGGAATGCGGCCGCGTCGGTCTGATCCGGCCCCTACTCGACGAAGGGCCGGAGGTCTGGGACCTCCTCGACACCGGCGTCGCGCCGGTGTCGAGTCATGCGTATGTCTTCGGCGACGCCATCGCGGCGGAGAAAGCCCGCGCGGCGGGCAACGTGAGCCCGGCAGTTCTGCCGAAACGAGGACAGCATGAGCACCAGGACCGTCACCGCCACGACGACGAAGTAGAAGGCATAGAGGATGTAGAGCGTTAGCATCGAAGTCCGCTGATTCTCACTGCTTCACAACATCATTCGCGGAAGTCAGCGCACCACCAGCTCGCCCTGCGGGACATCGTCGAAGCTGTTCGTGATCGCCACCTGCGCCGCGGCCGGCAGCGTGTGCATGACTTCCCGGACGCGATCCTGACGGCGTGTCACGGCCTGCCGGAACGGCATTCCGGGCGTGGCCTGCATCTGCGGAATGATGCCGTCGATGTCCTCGACGCCACCGACGTGGTGACCGGCGTCGACCAGCGCCTGCTCATGCGCCATCTGCGCTTCGTCCTTCTCCTCGCTCATGCCGATCGGACCGATCATGCGACCGTTGAGGAACTGCTTGACGACCGGTTCTTCGGAGGTGAGCAGCACCTCGCGCGGTCCGAACATCACCAGCTGCCGACGGAACAGCATGCCGATGTTGTCGGGAACCGTGCGCGCGAGGTTGATGTTGTGCGTGACGATCAGAAAGGTCGCATCGATCTGGGCATTGATGTCCAGGAACAGCTGGCTGATATAGGTGGTGCGGACCGGATCCAGGCCGGAGTCGGGTTCGTCGACCAGAATGACGACATCACTCCTGCACAGGACGGCAGCGATACCGCGGAAGCCGCGCCGCGCGATCTGATCTCCGCCATCCTGGCCCGAGCATGCGAGCGCGGTTTCTATATCGGGGCGCGGTGCCGCGATCGACGACTCCCCGATCCGGGCGCTGCAGTGGACTCCCTCGTCGAGCTGGCCGCCGTAGCCGCCGGTGCGGATCGCCGACCAGCAAAGCGCCGCGGCCGGAGAAAACCCGCCCCATCGACCCCGATCGACGCGTCCGTCCTCGCCGGATCAGCGGAGACCGACAGCCGAGCCATGGACCATCCCACGGCGGTCGCGATTCTGGACGCGACGGGCACACTGCTCATGGAGCACTCGCTGGAACAGCTCAGCGTGGCAAGGATTCTCGAACAGGCGAACGTGTCCAGGGCGACGTTCTACTTCTACTTCGAGAACAAGGACGACGTCTTCATCGCGCTCTTCGAGCAGATCGCGCACGAGATCACCGGTCGATTCAGCACACTGCTCACCGCGGACCGCAGCGACCGGGCCACGGTCGAATCGGTTGTCGCGCAATGCTCGATCTGAACCCCCGCAGCCTCGGCGTGCTGCGCAGCGCCATCTATGAATGGCCCCGGCGACCGGAGCTGGGTCGCCGCTACCTCGACGCCATGGCCCGCATGACCAACGGCCTCGAAGCGGTCATCACCGCCGACCGCGACAGCGGCCTCGCCCTCCCTGGCCCGCCCGCTCCCCAGCTGGCCACTGTCTTGATGTGGACGCTCGAACGAAGCATCGCCGGATCACTGGCCGAAGAATCCGGCCTGTCGGACACCACGGCGGTGGCCACCTACCTCGGCAAACTGTTGGCGTCGGTCATCTACGGCCGCTGACCAGAGCCGTGAATCGGCAGTAGCCGGATCAGCTGTCTCACATGGGTGGGAGCGCGGTCGCCTGCGTCGGGTTGAGCGCGTCCAGCATGAAACTCAAGTACCGGCGCCGCGCTGTCCTATTCAGCTCGACTGCGCTGAGCGCAGTGATCACCATGGCGAAAACATAAGGCACGTCACGCGGTTCGATGTCGGCCACCCGTTCCGCGACCTCGAGCAAGACGGATCGCGGTAGCGCGTCGTTGTTCGGCAAGAGGCCGCGAAAGGCACGGACAGCCAGACAATTCGGGCAGCCGGTGCACTCGCCGCATCCGGCCCGTCCTCCGATCACGCCACCCCGACTCCGCTGACCGTCAACGGACAGGCCGTCCCGGGTGTCCTCATCTCCCTGGACCGGACCAGCGCCGTACTGCAATTCCAGTTCGACAAGCAGACTTTCGGGCTTCCCACCGACACCATCGACAACACGGTGGCGGCGGCACGCCGAGCCACCGCCGACTACGACATCGCCGTCCTGCCCTCGGCGTCCATGGTCCAGGTGCCGGCCATTGTCGGCGCAGGTGAGGTGGTCGGGGTCGGTCTCGCAGCACTGGCGCTGCTGGTGACCCTGGGCTCGGTGGTCGCGGCCGGACTACCGCTGGTGACCGCACTGACCGGTGTCAGCGTGGGAGTAGGTGGCGCCCTGCTGGTTTCGCATCTGATCTCGTTGC
>NZ_JBHZCS010000014.1:84729-160097 GCF_042755705.1 Nocardia sp. NPDC059154 | reverse complement strand
CGTGGTGGTCCCGGTGGGCGCCGTGCGGCATGATGCGGTCGATCCAGGCCAGCAGCACCGCCGAAACCACGAACGCCAGGTGGATGAGCACCGGCCACAGGTAGCGCGCACTGTGCGCGCCCGGGTCGGTGTCGGTGGTGATGGAGATGAACGTCTTCAGCAGGTGGATCGAGGAGATGCCGACAATGGACATGGCCAGCTTCACTTTCAGCACATTGGCGTTCACCTGTGCCAGCCACTCCGGCTGATCCGGATGCCCGTCGATGCGCAGGCGCGACACGAAGGTCTCGTAGCCGCCGACAATCACCATGATCAGCAGGTTGGAGATCATGACCACGTCGATCAGCCCGAGCACCGACAGCATGATGCTGGTCTCGACATTGCCGTCGGCGAACAGCCCGTGCACCAGATCCCACAGCTCGCGCAGGAACTGCCACACGTACGCGGCCTGCGCCACGATCAGACCCAGGTACAGGGGTAGCTGCAGCCAGCGGCTGAGGAAGATGAAATAGCCCAGACTGCGCTGCTGGGCGGCCTCGGGGGAATTCGCGTTCGGGTATGGAAAAGCCATGGGACTCAATACAGCACGTGCGAAATCAAGCACCGATCAGTAATCGATCACGGCCGCGGGCGCCGCTCGGGAATTGATGTCTTCCTGATCGATCGTTGATGTGCGCGCCGATAGGTTCGCCGCGTGCAACACGGAATTCAGCAGAAACGCCGCGGCCCGCTGTGGCTGGTCGCGATCGCGGCGGCACTCATCGTGGGCCTGGTGCTCGCGCTGTCCACCTACGAGGTGGGCCGGACGCGGGCGGAGGCCTCGCATCCCTTCGGCAATACGGCGGTCAGGGATCGGGTGGACCTGGGCATCTGGGTCGCCAAGATCGACCCGGTCACCCAGACCACGACCGTCGAGGTACTGGCGACCCCGCGTGGCGCACTGGCGGACAAGAACGGCAATTTCGCCGCCGACACCCTCATCTACACCTCGGCGCTCAAGGCCGATCCGATCAAAATCAAGGCGGGCGAACCGATCTCCGCGGCCGAGGTGAAGGTCGTGGTGGAGGGCACACTCACCGACTACCCGTTCGACACCTACGACGCGGTGCTGGCCTTCGATGTGTTCAGCGGCGACCGGCGCCTGCCCACCGCCGCTACCGTGGCCAGCGGGGACACGCTGTTCGCGGTGAGCGAGCACCCGGAATCGGGCGCCGACGACGGCATCGATCTCGGCTTGCACGCCAGCCGGTCCGTCCCGTCACTGACCTTCGCCCTGTTCATCATGATCCTCATGCTGGGTCTGGCCCTGGCCGCGGCCATCGCCTGCTATTACGTCCTGGCCGGTAAGCGCGGTCTGATGTTTCCGGCCGTATCCATGATGGGCGCACTGCTTTTCGCGCTGGTGCCATTGCGCAATGCGGTACCGGGCGGCGCACCGATCGGATCGATCATCGATTTCACATCGTTCTTCATCGCGGAGGGCATTATCTCGGCGGCCCTGGTGGGCACCGTGATCGTCGGCTACCGCGTCGAAATGGCGAGGGAACGCGAGGACAAAGCGGCCACGCAGCATCCGACCGATCAATTCCGAATGCTCACGCCGCAGCGGTGATTCACCATTCGGCGAGCGAACCGTCCCTGCGGTGCCAGATCGGATTGCGCCAGCGGTGCCCGGTCTCGGCGGCGCGGGCGACGGCACGCTCATCGATGCGGAGGCCGAGGCCGGGTTCGCGCGGCAGGCCGACGTAGCCGTCGCGGTAGTCGAAAACCGTTGGGTCGATGAGATAGTCGAGCAGGTCTGAGCCCGTGTTGTAGTGGATGCCCAGGCTCTGCTCCTGGATGAGCAGATTCGGGGTGGCGAAGCCGACCTGCAGGCAGGCGGCCAGGGCGATCGGACCGAGCGGGCAGTGCGGGGCCAGGGCGACATCGCGGGCCTCCGCCACTGCGGCGATGCGCCGGACCTCGGAGATGCCGCCCGCGTGGGACAGGTCCGGCTGCACCACTGCCACACCGCGATCCAGCACCGGGAGGAAGTCCCACCGCGAGTACAGCCGCTCGCCGGTCGCGATGGGAATGCTGGTGCCGCTGGTGATCTCGCCGAGGCGGTCACCGGCCTCCGGCACCAGCGGTTCCTCGACGAAGAACGGCAGGTACGGCTCCAACAGGGGCAGTACGCGCCGTGCCATGGCGACGGACAGGCGGCCGTGGAAGTCGACGGCGATATCGAAGTCGTCGCCGGTCGCCTCCCGCACGGCGGCCACCCGGTCGACGATGTCCAGGGTCGCGCGGGGCGTGTCGATCGGCTCCAGTTCGGCCGAGGCGTTCATCTTGATCGCGGTGAAGCCCTGGGCCTTTCGCTCCAGCGCGGTGGCCGCGACATCGCCGGGGCGATCGCCGCCGATCCAGCTGTAGACGCGGATCCGGTCGCGCACCGCACCGCCGAGCAGCTGCCACACCGGTACGCCGAGCGCCTTGCCGGTGATGTCCCACAGGGCCTGGTCGATGCCCGCGACCGCGCTCGACAGGATGGGTCCGCCGCGGTAGAAGCCACCCTTGGTGAGGGTCTGCCAATGTGCCTCGATGCTCATCGGGTCCTTGCCGACGAGGTAATCGGACAGTTCTTCGACAGCGGCGGCCACGGTGTGCGCGCGGCCCTCGATCACGGGCTCGCCCCAGCCGGTGATGCCTTCGTCGGTGTCGATGCGCAGGAAGCACCAGCGCGGCGCGACCAGGTAGGTGGTGAGTGCGGTGATCTTCACCGGGATTCCTTTCGCACGCTCCAGCCACCGTCGACGACCAGGTTCGCGCCGGTGATGAAGGAGGCGTCGTCGGAGGCGAGGAAGGCGACCGCGGCCGCCACCTCCTCCGGCGCACCAAGCCGGTCCAGCGCCGTTGCCCGAGCGGACAATTCGCGCCCCTCGGCATCCACGTCGTCCCACACGGGCGTCAGGATGGGTCCGGGCAGCACGGCATTCACCCGCACCCGGTCCTGCCCGTACTCGACCGCCAGCTGCCGCACCAGGGCGGTCAGCCCGCCCTTGGCCGCGGCATAGACCGGATATCCCGGCAGCCCGAACTGGGCGTGCACGCTGGACACCGCGACCACATTGCCGCGCCGGGCACGCAGGTCGTCGATGAATGCCCGCACGCCCAGGAACAGCGGCGTCAGATTGACCGCGAGCCCGTCGTCCCACTGCCGCCTGCTCAATTCGTGCGCCGGCACGATCGCCTGCCGAGAAGCATTGCTGCACAGGAAATCCAGGGGCCCGAACCGATCGTTCACCCGCGCCCGCAACGCGTCCCACGACTCCTCGAGCGTCACATCGCACCACTGGAATTCGGCTTGCGCCCCCATTGCCCGAATCTTCTCCGCCACCTCACGCCCACCGACCTGATCGATATCGGCGACGACGACCGCCGCTCCCTCGGCCGCCAGCCGCCGCGCCGTGGCCGCCCCGATCCCCGAGGCCGCCCCGGTGACGACCGCGACCCGGTCCGTCAGACGACACATGCTCTTCCCCTTCGTTCTCATCGCTGAATATCGGCCCCATCGAGCAGCCCGAGCTCGTCCCGATAGGGCAGCCCCGCCCAATCCCCCGGCACCGACACCGCGAACGCGCCGCAGAGGGACGCCAATCGCAAACGCTCCGACACAGATCCGCCGTCCAGCAGCCCGGCCAGATACCCGGCGACGAACGCGTCCCCGGCACCGATGGGATCGACCGCGGTCACCGGCACCGCACCCTCGCGGAGAAACGCCCCGCCGGCCCAGGCCACCGCCCCGTCGGCCCCGAGCTTGAGCACGATCTCCGAGGGGCCGTGGGCCGCAAGCGATTCGGCCGTGGACATCAGGTCTTTCGAGGCCACCTCCGGGCCCGGCGGCGACGTGGTTCGTCCGCTCAACGGGACGAGCAGGGCCGCCTCGTCCAGTCCAGCGAAGAGGAGGTCGGCCCGCGATACCAGCCCGGCCAGCTCCGTGGCGGCCCGGGCGGGCGTCCACAGCGCACGGCGATAGTTGACATCCAGGGACACCGGCACGCCCGCATCGACCGCGATGTCGACGGCCGAATCCACCGCGGCACGCGCCGAATCACTGAGGGCGGGAGTGATTCCTGTGATGTGCAGGACGCCCGCACCGGCGATCCGGGCGGTGTCGACCTCGTCCACCGACAAGTGGGAACCCGCCAGCCCGCGCCGGTAGTAGGTGACCCGGGTCCGGTCGGCCGTGCGGCGTTCGCGCAGCATCAGCGCGGTGGGTAGTTCCGGATCGATGCGGCAGTGTGACACGTCGACCTGCTCGGCCCGCAACCGTTCCAGGATCATCCGGCCCACAGTGTCCGCGCCGACGCTGCCGATCCAGGCGCTCTCGTGCCCCAGCCGCCGCACGCCGATGGCGACGGTGGCCTCCGCCCCGGCGAACTCCAGCCGCATGGCCGCGCCGGGGGCCAGCGGACCGGGGTCGGTCGCCGCCACCACGCCGAGCGCCTCCCCGAGCGTTACCAGTCCGCCCCTCATGACAGCTGGTCCCGAACGAGGAGCACGCGCTCCCGCAGCGCGTCGAGATCGCCACCGGTACAGGCGTCCCCGATGAGCGGCGATCCGATCCCCAGTGCCGCGGCCCCCGCATCCAGGTACGCGCGGACCGCACCGAGCCCGATCCCACCGGTGGGCACCAGCGGGATATCGGGCAACGGCGCACGAACAGCTTTGATGTATCCCGGTCCGCCGACGGCGGCCGGAAACACCTTGACCATGGAGCTTCCCGCCGTCCAGGCCCGATGAATCTCGGTGGGCGTGAACGCACCCGAGATCACCGGCACGCCGAGCCGGCGGCCCTCGACGATCACTTCCTCGATCACCGCCGGGGTGATCAGGTACGCAGCCCCCGCCTCGACCGCGAGCGCCGCATCCTTCGCGGTGAGCACGGTGCCGACTCCGATCGGATGCGCGAGCCCCGCGCATTCACGGACAGCTTCCAACGCTCCGGCGGACGTCAGCGTGAATTCCACTGCGGTGATACCGGATTCGTGCAGCGCGGCGGTCACCTCGGCGAACCTGTCGGCGGCCGGCGCACGCAGTATCGCGATGACCGGAATCTCCGGATGCAACGGGTCGACGGATGCCGGATCCGCACGCGGTGTGTCATCGACCATCGGCGGAGACCAGGCTCTCGTCTGCAAACGGCGTCGAAGGCAGGCCGATCACTCCGGGGACACAGGCGAACAGCCGGCCCGCGCCGGGTTCTCGTGCGGCTCCACCCTCAGCCGCGGTGGTTATCACCAGAACGTCCAGGTCGGGTCCGGCGAAGGCGCAGCTCGAGACTTGGGAGGGGCCGACTTCGACTGTGGTGTGGAGCTTGCCGGAGGGGTCGAAGGCGCGGACTTGGCCCGCGCCCCAGACCGCGATCCAGACGTTGCCCTCGGCATCCACAGTCAGGCCGTCCGGTTCGCCGTCGGGGAAGTGCGCGAATGGCCTGCCCCCGCTGAGGGTTCCGGTGTCGAGGTCGTAGTCGAAGACGTCCACGCGGTGGGTGGGACTGTCCGCGTAGTAGAGGGTGCGGCCGTCGGGGCTCCAGCCGAGGCCGTTGGAGATGGTCACGCCCGTGCGGAGGGTGACCAGAGTGCCGTCCGAGTCGAGGCGATAGAGGCCGGCGCTGCCCACCCCGTCGTCGGATTCGGCCATGGTGCCCGCGAGCAGTCGGCCGCGCGGATCGACCTTGGCATCGTTCAGGCGACGGCGTATCCCGTCGTCCGGCAGCGGCAGGGTGACGACCGTGCCGAGCGGCTGGGCGACGCGGAAGATGGTGTCTCCCACCGCCGCCAGCAGCCCTCCGGAGGTGCACGGCAGCACCGCGCTGACCGGTGGGCCGAGGCTGATCGTTGCGGAGAGAACGAGGTCGGGAGTGTCGGTGGTCAGGGTGGCGCGGTGGATGTGGCCGCCGCGGATGTCCACCCACAGCAGTTCCCCGGTGCGCGGGTCCCAGACGGGCCCTTCACACAGTCGGCCGGGCGGCGGTGCGCACACGTGTGCCCTGAGAATGTTCACGGTGAGCTCCGTCCCGCTATGTGGGCAGTCCGACGGCGCGTTCGCCGCTGCGCCGCTGTTGGATCACCACGGCCGCGACCAGCAGCGAGCCCTGGGCGACGTTCTGCCAGAAGGTATTGACGCCCACCACGTTCAGCCCGTTGTCCAGCGCGCCGAGCAGGATGACGGCGAGCAGCGTGCCGCCGACCGTGCCCTTGCCGCCCTTGAGGGCGCAGCCGCCCAGCGCCGCCGCGGTGATCGCCTTGAGTTCGAGGCCCTCGCTACCGGAGACCGGCTGGCCGGATCCGGTGCGGGCGGTCAGGATGATGCCCGCGATGGCCGCGACCACGCCCGCCAGCATGTACACCGCGATGAGGTACTTGTTGATGTTGATGCCGGAAAGTCGTGCGGCCGTGTCGTTTCCGCCGATAGCGTAGATATTGCGTCCGATGTCGGTGTATTTCAGCAGCACGTGCACGCCCAGCGCGACCAGGCCGAGGACGATCACCGGCACCGGCAGCCCGAGGATCTTGCCGCGTGCCAGGAAGATGAACACATCGTTGTCGAGGACGAAACCCTGCGCCTTGCCGCCCGAAATCAACTGGGCCAGACCCTTGTACGCGGCCAGCGTGGCCAACGTCGCGATCACGGGGTTGACCCGGCCGTAGACGATGATGATGCCGTTCGCCAGACCCAGCACCAGTCCGACACCGATCGCGGCGAGGATCCCGGCGAAGGCGTTGCTCCCTGCCGAGGTGAAGGCCATGGCGCTGACGACCGAGGCGACACCCGCCTGAGAGCCGACCGAGATGTCCAGGGCGCCGCAGATGATCACCACGGTCTGCACGACGGCGAGCAGCCCGAAAACCGTGACCGCGTCACCGATTCCGGCGATATTGCGCGGATCCAGGTAGCCGTCGTTGAGCCAGGCGAAGATCGCCACGACCACGACCAGCGCGCCGATCAGGCTGAGATTGCCGGTGCCGATGAACCTGATCACCCGGCGCGGGGTGAGAGCGGTCAAACCGCCGAGGTAGCGGGCGAATACGGGTGTCGGCGCGGAAACCGCTGTCTCCGTATTCATGTCGATTCGTTGATCGGTCATGATTTCCTAAGGTCGCTGCGCGGTCAGGTCGTCAGCCATAGCCAGGGCGAGGATGGCCTCCTCGCTGGCGTCGGCGCGGTCCAGTTCGCCGGTGACGCGGCCCTGCTGCATGACGACGATGCGGTCGGCGAGGCCGAGGACTTCGGGGAGTTCCGAGGAGATGACCAGCACCGCTACACCGGACTCGGCCAGTTCCTCGATGATGTGGTAGATCTCGATCTTCGCGCCCACATCGACGCCGCGCGTGGGTTCGTCCAGGATGAGCACGCTGGGTTTGCGGGCCAGCCAGCGCGCCAGCACCACCTTCTGCTGATTGCCGCCGGAGAGCTTGCGCACCTCCTGCTCGATCGAGGGCGTCCGGACCCGCAGTGACTCGACGTACCGGAGAGCCAGCGCGCGTTCCGCACCGCGGCGCACGAAACGCCAGTGCCGCAGGCGATCCAGCATGGCGAGCGAAATATTGTCGCGCACACCGCGATGCAGCAGCAGTGCCTGCGCCTTGCGTTCCTCGGGCGCGTATCCCATGCCGGCCCGCACCGCGTCGCGCGGCTGGCGCAGCCGCACCCGGGTGCCATCGATCCGCACCTCCCCGGACCGGATCGGGAGGTCCCCGGCCAGCGCGCCCGCCAGCTCGGAGCGACCCGCGCCGACCAGCCCGGCCAGCGCCACCACCTCACCCGCGCGCACCCGCAGGCTCACGTCACGCACATCGTCGGTGGTCACATGGTCCACCTCGAGCAGCACCCGCCCGAGTTCGGAATGCTTGCGCGCGAACACCGTCGACAGATCGCGGCCGACCATCATCCGCACGATCTCCTGATCGTCGGTGTCGGCGGTGTCGCGCACGCCGACCAGCGCGCCGTCCCGCAGCACCGCCACCCGGTCGGCCAGCTGGAAGATCTCCCGCATCCGGTGCGATACGTAGATCACCGCGAGGCCGCGGTCGCGCAGGCGGCCGATCAGCGCGAACAGTGATTCGGTCTCGTGATCGGACAACGAGGAGGTCGGTTCGTCGAAGGCGATGACCTTGGCGTCGGTGGTCAGCGCCCGCATGATCTCCACCAGCTGCCGTTGCGCCGCGGTCAGTTTCGATCCGAGGGTATCCGGATCCAGATCCCGGTCGAAGCCGAGCCGGCCGAGATCGGCGCGCACGCGGGCCCGCAGTGCCGCGCGATCCAGCAGCCGGCCCGCGCGGCGCGGCAGCGCGCCGAGATAGACGTTCTCGGCGACCGAGACATGCGGCACGATCTCCGGTTCCTGGCCGATCACCCGGATGCCCGCGGCGCGCGCTGCCGCGGGACTCGCCAATTCCATTGGCACACCGTCGAGTTCGAGAGTGCCGCTGTCGGGACGATGGTCACCGCCGAGGATCTTGATGAGCGTGGATTTCCCCGCGCCGTTCTCCCCCATCAGCGCGGTCACCATTCCGGCCGGGAAGTCCAGGCTCACCTCGCGCAGCGCGGGCACGCCCGCGAAGCCCTTGGTGAGCCCGGAGACCCGCAGTCCCGTCAGCTGCACGTGACGCCTGCCTGCTGCCAGTTGGTGGCGTCCACCATCTTGGTCGGGGCGAAGGCCTCGGCGGGCATGGACTTTCCGTTCTTCAGGTAGTCGTACATGGTCTGCACGGCCAGCGCGCCGACGTCCTTGCCATTGATGAACAGGGCCGCCTTGAAACCGGTGGGCTTGCCGCCGCGCCATTCCTTGCAGGCCAGATACGCGCCGAGGCCGACGCCGAGCACATTGTCGGCGGAGTAGCCCGCGTTCTGGATGGCGGCGACACCGCCGCTGACGTTCTCGTCGTTGCAGCCCATGACGATCCAGTTCTTGACCGACCGGTTGCCCGCGACGGTGGCGGAGATCTTGTTCTGCGCGTCCGACGGCGTGTTGTCGGTGCCGACCTCGATCACCTTGACGTCGGTGCCCGAAGCATCCTTGAAGGCCTTCTGATTCGCCTTCACCCGATCGGTGCAGACCGTCACGTCCTGCTTCCAGGCGTCGACGATCGCGGTGTCCTCCGCCTTCCAGCCCGCCTTCTTGAAGTCCTCGCCCGCGCGGGTGCCGACCTCGGTTCCCATTTGCGTGCCACTGAATCCGACGCGCGGGACCAGATTGTCCTTGGTGCAGGAGGCCGGATCCGGGCCATTGGTGCAGACCTGATCGTCGGAGGTGAGCAGGGCGACGCCGCCCGACTTGGCCAGCTGCGCGACCTGCGGGCCGACCGAGGGATCCGGGACGACCACGATGACGCCATTGGCCTTCTGGTTCACCGCGTTCTGCACCTCGGTGACCGCCTTGTTGGCGTCATTGCCGAGGTTGACCACCTTCAGGTCGACGCCGAGTTCCTTGGCCTTGGCCTTGGCGCCGTCGGCCTCGCCGATGAAGTACTCCTGGTCGCCTTGCTTCTGGGCGTAGACGAGGTTGATCGCGCCCGAAGTGTGCTGCGGGCCTGCGTCGTTCGAGCCGGAATCCTTGCCCGACGAGCAGGCGGTCGCGGCCATGGCCAGAGCGGCTCCGCAGACCAGCGCGCTGGTCCATCGGCGTCGGTGGGTCCAGGACATGAGCACTCCTAGGTGATCTGCCACACAGTAGGCATCGGTAGTGATGCCGGTTACAGTAGGACTTCGGATAACTGTTGTAAATACTGTTGGCAGAAGTAGTCTCGCGCACAGCTCGGGCATCTTCGCGGGCAGCAGCGAAAGGAGCGGGCGAGACCGTGTACCAGTTGACCGCGCGGGATATCAGGCGCCGCAACAGGTTCTGCGTGCTGCAGGCGGTGTACGCCGCGGCGGGGCACACCAGCCGGCAGGAGATCGCGCGAGCCACCGGGCTGTCGTTCGCGACGATCGGCAATATGATCGCCGAACTGCTCGAGGTGGGGGTGCTCGCCGAACTCGGCTACGAGGCAGCGGGAATCGGCCGGCCGCGCGCCCAGCTCGCCATCAATCCCGACCGCGGCAGGCTGATCGGCGTCGATATCGCCGAAACCAGCATCCACGTGGACGTTTTCGACCTCGCGATGTCGGTGCTGCGGTCGAGCGAGCTCCCCGTCGATCCCGCCGCGACCACGCCGGACGACATTGTGGAGCTCATCGTGCAGGGCATCGACGAGGTCATCGCCGGCGATGCCGACAAGGTGCTCGGCATCGGTCTGAGCGTGCCCGGCCTGGTCGAACCCGAGACCGGGAAGTCGGTGTTCTCACCGTACTGGCACTGGCACGACGTCCCCCTCAAAACCCTGCTCGAACAGCGGCTACCCTATCCCCTCTACCTGGACAATCCGCTCAAAGCCAGTACCGCGGCGCAACTCTGGTTCGGCGCCGGCCGCGATGTCGACGACCTCATCGTCGTCACCCTCCGTGCGGGTGTCGGCATCGGCGTCGTCATCGACGGCATGCTCTACCGCGGCGTCACCAACAGCGCCGGCGAATGGGGCCACACCAACCTGGTCCTCGATGGCCGATCCTGCACCTGCGGCCGCAACGGCTGCGTCGAAGCCTATGTGAGCGCCCCCGGAATCGCCGCGACCCTCCGCGAAATCGATTCCGCGAGTGACCTTCTCGCCGACAACGCCGCCACCACCGTCGCGGCCGTGGCCACAGCCGCCGCCCGCGGCGACGAAACCGCCCACGCCGTAATCGAAAAGACCGGCCACTACCTGGGCGTGGCCATAGCCAACCTGGTCAACCTCTTCAACCCCCGCCGCATGGTCTTCGGCGACCTGGTCGCCCGCCAGCTCGGCACCCCACTACTGGAAGCAACCCGCCGCGCCGCCGCCCACCACGCCATGTCCGACCCCTTCGCAGCAGTCACCCTCGAACTCGACACCCTCCCCCACAACCCGTCCAGCCTCGGCGCAGCAACCTTCGCCCTCGAGGGATTCCTGGCCGACCGAGAAACTTTCACCTCCATAGCCACCCGCCGAGCCCGCCGCACCGACACCCCACCCCTGACCCCGGCCTGACCGCGGCCACACCCCGCCGTTGGTTACCGCCTCATACCTCAGGTCGAGGCACGGTCAGAGATGGTCGATCTCGGTGAGATCGATGTCGATCTCGAACGGCACGGTCAGCTGAAGCCGATCGTGATGAATTCCGGTGAGCGCGTACGCACTTGTGGCCGGATCGAGCTCATAGACGTACACCACCGGGCGCCCGTCGACATTTTCGACGCGCCAGAAATGCGATATCCCGGCCTTCGAGTACAGCTGGGGCTTGCGCTCGCGATCCCGCGACCGCGACTCCGGCGAGACGACTTCGACGGCCAGCAGGACATCGTCGGCTTGGTATGTCGTCAGTTCAGGGCCACCGGCACGATCGGCACGCACGGCGATCACATCTGGTTCCGGCCGTTGATTGTGATCCAACGTCACCGTCATCTCACGCCGGATCCGGACCGTGGCGGGTGCAACGCGCCGCAACGCCATTTCGAGCATGCTGACGGCCAGCGCGTGAAATTGGGCTTGCGGGCTCACGAAAACGAGACTCCCGTCGATCAGCTCGGTGTGCGGCGGCAGGTCGGGCAAGCGGTCCAGATCCTCAGCGACGAATCCGCCCGGCGGCGGGCGCAACCACTGCGGAAACGGTTCGACGGTCATGTGTTCGAGTATGGCATCGAAGGCGCTGGTCCGGCAGGGTAGCCGAACATGACCGTGCGGGTCGTGGGGTCGGCCTCGGCGAGTCGCACTCGCACCGTCCCGCCTTCCGGGGGTGTGCCGGTGCACTTGGCGAGGACGGGCGGGTCGGCGATGAAGATCTCGGCGGGGCGGGTGCCGTTGGCTTCGCGGAGGACCACGGCGTCGAAGTCGGTGCCGAGGCGGGGAGACAGGACGGTGGCCTCGGTGAGGTCTACGCAGGCGCGTTCGACCTTGCCGGCCATGGCGTCGGTGCGGCGCATGGTGTCGGCGACGGCGGTGAGGTCGTCGCGGACCCAGTGCGGGACTTCGGTTTTCGCGCAGTGGGCCAGGCAGATCTCGGTGGCGTAGCGGTCGCCCAGGCGGCGCAGGGGGGCGGTCACGTGGGCGTAGGGTGCGCCGATCGCGCTGTGCTGCAGGGCTTCCGGGGCCTGGCCGTTCAGGATGGTGTAGGACGCGCCGCGCAGCAGGCCGGTGGCCTCGGACATGAGCACGAGGGCGGCGGGAGTATTGCAGTCGAGTGTGGCCAGCATGCGGCCCGCGGACTCGTCCCGCGGCCAGGACACCCCGACCGCGGCGGCGGTGTGGCGCATCGACTCGATGGCGGCCGGGGCGGGCGGTGGCATGGTGCGCAGCAAACCCACGTGATCGGGGTTGCCGGACCCGTTCGATTGATAGCCATCGAGCATGATTCGGGCCGCGCACATGCCGGCCAGCAGGGAGACCTGTTCGTTCCAATCGTCGACGGCGGTGCGCGGTTCGACGGCGAGCTGCCAATGGTCGATTCCGGTTTGCTCGCCGTCGCGCACCACGATCTGCGCGGGCAGCCGCAGGGTGATCGCGCCGCGCTCGATTCCGGCGTCGATGCGCAGGCGGCCGAACTCGGGCAGCGCCGCGAGGGAGGGGTGCAGGCGGCCGGCGTCGGCATCGGCCTGCACACCCTGATAGTCGAGGCGGACGCGGGAGCGCACCAGGGCGCGCGTCACCGTGTAGCGCACGGGCTCGGCGTGCGCGTCGCATTCGATGGTCCACAGCGCGACCGGGCGGTCCACGCCGGGCAGCAGGCTGGCACGGCCCTCGGACAGCACCGGCGGGTGCAGCGGGACGGTGCCGTCGGGAAAGTAGAAGGTCTGGCCGCGGGCCAGGGATACGCGGGCCAGTTGCCCGCCGGGAACGACCATCGCGGCCACATCGGCGATGGCGTAGTAGAGCAGGAATCCGCCGGCCGGGGTGCGCTCCAGATACAGCGCCTGATCCAGATCCATGGCGCCGGGGGGATCAATGGTGACCAGCGGAATCTCCCGCCGATCGACCCGGGCACCCGCGAACGCGTCCACCGCGTCGCGGGCCTCCGAGACGGCCCCGGACGGGTAGTCCGAGGCCAATCCGAACTCAGCTCGGACGACGCCGAAGTCCACCGGCGCCGACACGATCCGCTGATGCAGTTCCACTGCGGAGACTGTCCCTACTGCAGGGCCAGCATGGTGCCGTTCAGCTCGTTGAACGGACCGTACACGGTGAACACCACGCGACCATCCGGGTACTGGGACGACATCGCGGCCGCCGAGTCCAGAGCCTCCCCGAAGGACGCGGCCGAGGGATGCGGCAGGCCCGCGATCGCCTGCCCGATGTGGGTCTGCGCCACCCACACCGTGTCCGCGGGGGTGAGATCGACCTGCACCCCACCCGGCAGCGGGGTCACGGTGGCCGCCGAGGCGGAACCGGCACCCAGCACAGCGGTAGCGGCGGCAGCGAGAAGCGCACCGACTGCCAGTTTGCGAGCAATTCGCATGTAGACGAGACCTGCTTTCCGACTTTTGTTGAGCCCTTCGCCCCGTTGCGGACCGCAACGGGAACTTTCCAACGCGCAACACTTTATGACGTCGATCACGTTCGGTGCCAGTTCGGAGCAGATAACCCGCTCGACACGCCGAGCCGCGCCGCTACACGCCGTGTGGCGCGTCGCAATTCTCATCCAAGCCGTCGATCCGCGTACGCGAACGGGAGAGCGGCGTCGCTCACGCCGCCCTCCCGTCCGGCCATTTCTCCGCCCGTGGTCGCGGGGTCTACCTTCCGCGCAGACCGTCCGGGAACTTGGCGCTGAAGAGTTTGAATCCGTATGCGATACCGAACAGCACCACGATGGCCGCCGGCTGAATCAGACCCGACATGACTTACTTCCTCATCTTCTTACCGCCGGTCGCGCCCGGACCCGGTGCCCGCGCTACGCCGACTCCTTGCCGCCGCCGAGTTCGCCGGCCGCGTTCGTGTTTTCCTGTGCATCGGGCTCTTCCAGCGGCGCACCAGGCCGATCCAGCGCAGCCAGCGCCTCCCGGATACCGGGCTGGGCCAGCGCCGCCATCAGCTCACCGACGGCCGCGGGGCCCAGGGCCGGCTGCTCGGCGGCCGGCGTCGCCTCCTCGGGTTCGGGCATTGCCGCCGCCGGCGGCCGTCCGCTGCGCTCGAGGAATCGCAGCAACTCCACCGGGAATGGGAGCACCAGCGTCGAATTCTTTTCCGCCGCAACCTGAACCACAGTCTCCAGGAAACGCAGCTGCAGAGCGGCCGGGGCCTTCGACATATTGGCGGCGGCCGCGGCGAGCTTGTGCGACGCCTGGAGCTCGCCCTCCGCGGAGATGATGCGGGCACGGCGTTCACGTTCGGCCTCGGCCTGGCGAGACATGGAGCGCTTCAACGCATCCGGGAGCGCGACGTCCTTGATCTCGACGCGATCGATGTGCACGCCCCAGTTGATGGCCGGGCTGTCGATCATGAGCTCCAGTCCCTTGTTGAGCTGCTCCCGATTCGACAGCAGATCGTCGAGCTCGCTCTTGCCGATGATCGACCGCAGCGAGGTCTGCGCCACCTGGGCGACGGCGAACAGGTAGTCCTGCACCTCGACGAGGGCACGCCTGGGATCGATGACCCGGAAGTACACGACCGCGTCCACCCGGACGGTCACATTGTCCCGCGTGATTCCCTCCTGCGCGGGCACCGGCATGGTGATCACCTGCATGGAGATCTTCTGCATCTTGTCCACGCCCGGAATCAGCAGCCGTAATCCCGGCTCCCGTACCTCGCGCACCCGCCCCAGCCGAAATACCACCCCCTTTTCGTACTGCGCGACCACCCGCACCCCGGCCGCGAGCCCGATACCGGCAATCACCGCAAAGGCGGCGAGCCACCCCACCAACAGATACAGAACATCCATTGTTCGCTCCGCGAAACTATTTCCGCTCCACCGGAAATCCGATGGCGTGCCTCCATCATCGCACCGGAAGATCGCCCACGCGACGCAAAAACTCACCCCATGAGCCACCCAAGGTTCGCGGCCCGGCTCGATTCTGGACTGCGGCTTGATAGACCTCCGCCTTGGAGCGGGGGAGCGAAGCGGAGGAGCGGAGGAGGGAAGAATCGAGCTTGCAGGGCCGCGAACCCGCCGGAGCGGAGCGGAGGCCAAAAATACGGGCGGACGAGTCGGTCTGTAAGCCGGATCCTGTCCCCGGCGGTTTCCCACCGGGTGGCGACCATCCATCTGGACACACCGTTGCCGGGTGCCTCGAGCGGTCCACCCGCAGGCTCGGGCGAGCAGCCCTCGAACACCTGCGCAGCCGCACTCTCGCGAGTGCGGCCTTCGACCTTGCTCCGGGCGGGGTTTACCTAGCCGCGCCGGTCACCCGGCGCGCTGGTGCGCTCTTACCGCACCGTTTCACCCTTACCGGCGGTGCACTTCTCGCGAAGTGCGGCCCACCGGCGGTCTGTTTTCTGTGGCACTGTCCCGCGGGTTGCCCCGGGTTGCCGTTAACAACCGCCCTGCTCTCCGGAGTCCGGACTTTCCTCGGCGAAGGGCGGCGGCACATGCGTGCCCGTTCCCTTCGCCGCGGCCGCCCGACCGACTCGTCCGCGGCCACCAGGGTACGGTAGGGCCCCATGGAGCGTGTGGAGGTGGGGTTCCCTTCGGGTGGCGAGCAGTGCGCCGCATGGCTGTATCTCCCGGATGGACCGCCCAAACCGCGCCCGCTGGTGGTCATGGGTCACGGGCTGGGGGCGGACCGGGAAATGGGGTTGGACCGGTATGCCCGGCGGTTCGCGTCGGCGGGAATCGCGGCCCTGGCCTTCGACTATCGGCATTTCGGGGCCAGCGGCGGTGAGCCCCGACAGATGATCAGTATCGCCCGGCAGCGCGCGGACTGGCATGCGGCCATCGCCTTCGCGCGCACCGTCCGGGGGATCGACGCCACGCGAATCGCACTGTGGGGCAGTTCATTCGGTGGCGGTCACGTGCTGGCGGTAGCGCCCGACGATCACTACATCGCGGCCGTGGTGGCGCAGTGCCCGTTCACCAGCGGCCGGTCCTCGGCACTGGCGAAGGGGCCGATCAGCCTGATCAAGACCGGCACGCTGGCGGTCACGGATCAGGTTGTGGGACCGATCATCCGGCGCCCGATCAATGCCCGGCTGGCGGGCAAGAAGCATTCCGCGGCGCTGATGAGCGCCGCCGACGTGCCCGCCGGTTTCGGCCGTCTGGCGGAGGAGAGCGGGCAGTACCGGCCGAAGGTGGCGGCCCGCGTCGCCCTGTCGACGCTGTTCGACAATCCGATCCGGCACGTCAAGGACATCAAAGCGCCGGTGCTGTATGCGATCTGCGACAACGACTCGGTGGCCCCGGCCGGCCCGACACTCAAGGCCGCGGAGCGCACCAAGCACGCCACCGTGAAGCGTTACCCCATCGGGCATTTCGAGATCTACTTCGACGACTGGTTCGAGAAGGCCGTCTACGACCAGACCGAGTTCCTGATGGCCACGCTGCGTCCCTGAACCCCGGTGGGGCCCAGGGGTTCAGAGGTACGAGGTGTCGTTGACCAGGCGCACCGAGGAACCGCCATCCGGATAGAACTCGGCGATGGACAGCGACGCCAGATCCAGGTGCAGCCGGTACAGCAGTGAGGGCCCCACCCCGAGCGCCAGCTGCAGCAGTGTCTTGATCGGCGTGACATGGCTGACCACAAGCACATTCGCGCCCGGATACAGCGCCACCAGATCCCGCCGCACCGCCTCGACCCGCTCCCGCACCTGGTCGAAGCTCTCGCCGCCGGGCGCCGGAATCGACGGATCCCCCAGCCAGCGGCCGTGCAGCTCCGGATCCCGCTCGCGGGCCTCCGGGAAGGTCATCCCTTCCCACGCACCGAAATCCGTCTCGGTCAACCCGTCCAGCACCCGCACCGGCAGCCCGAGCGCCCGGCCCGCCGCTTCGGCGGTCTCCTTGGCCCGCCCCAGCGGGGAGCACACGATCGCCTCGATCCCGCCCTTGCGCGCCAGCATGGCTGCCGCGTTGGCCGCCTGCTCCTGCCCGAGCTCGGTCAGCGGCGGATTCCCCCGCCCCGAATACCGCCGCTGCACAGAGAGTTCCGTCTGCCCGTGCCGGAGCAGCAGCAGCCGCGTCGGCCGTCCCACGGCGCCGGTCCATCCGGGCGAGTGCGCAGTGCTCCCCGCGGCAGACCCCGCGGTTTCCGGCACTTCGACGACACCGCCCGCGACCGCCGCGGCGATCTCCCCTACCGCCGAACCGCTTTCGACCGACGTGGGACCGGCGGCCCGATCGTTCGCCAGCGCGGTGCGGACTTCGGCGACCGTATCGGCGTCATCCATGGCCTCGTTGGCCAGGCGGTCGGCGTGCGAGTTCTCCTTGCGCGGAATCCAGGTGAAGCTCACCCGATCGAACCCGGCGACCAGCCGCCGCGCCCGATCGGCCAGCGGAATCATGGCCTCGTGCTTGACCTTCCACCGCCCGGACATCTGCTCCACGACCAGCTTGGAGTCCATCCGCACGGAAACCTCACGCGCGCCGAGTTCCGCCGCGGCTTCCAAACCCGCTATCAGCCCGCGATATTCGGCGACATTGTTGGTGGTGACCCCGAGGAACTCCTTGCGCTCGGCCAATACCTGCACCCGCTCGGCATCCCACACCACCGCGCCGTAACCGGCAGGCCCGGGATTCCCACGCGAACCGCCGTCGGCCTCGACGATCACCAAGTCCACCAACGCTTCTCACCCTTCATGTCGTCCGTCATCCCGCTCGCCGCGTGCTACCCGCGGCCACTCGTCCACGGCGGGCCCGGCTCAGCCGGTGCCAGCTGCCGCACCCGCGCCGGTTGCGGCCGCCGACCTCGACGAACTGCCGCACCATGAATCCTTGCGGTCGCCGATCGAGCTCATCACATCAGGTCGGCGGAATGCCGTCGAGGCATTCCGGCATCGCCGCGCGCGCGGATCAGCGGCGCGCGGCGGGTTGTCACAGGCCGGACTGCTTGGTGCGCACCAGGATCGCGCCGCATTCGGGGCAGCGGACCACCACGTCGGGGGCGGTCTGGGAGATGCGGGAGATCTCGCCGCGGTCGAGTTCGATGCGGCAGGCGCCGCAGCGGCGGGCCTGGAGCAGGGCGGCGCCGACGCCGTAGGTGGTGCGCTGCTTGTCGTAGACGGTGAGCAGCTCGACGGGGAAGGAGTTGACGAGGGCGGCGCGGTCGGAGTCGCAGCGCTGCTGGGCGACGTCCAGGTCGGCGACCGCGTCGTCGCGGCGGCGCTCGGCGTCGACCAGGTCGGCCTCGGCCTGGTCCAGGTTGGCGCCGGCGTGGTCGTGGTCGGCGGCGGCGGCCTCGCGGCGCTCCATCACCTCGATGAGGTCGTCCTCGAGGACCGTGCGGCGGCGTTCCAGGCTGCCCAGTTCGTGCTGCAGTTCGGAGAGCTGCTTGGCCCCGACCGACCCGGCGGTGAGCATGCCGCGGTCGCGGTCCTCGCGCTTGCGGACGGCCTCGATCTCGCCCTCCAGCTTGCGGATGTCGCGGTCCAGGTCATCTATGAGAATCTCGACCTTCACCGCCGCGTCCTTGCGGGTGGTGCGCTCCCCTTCCAGCCGCGCCACCTCCTGCTGCTCGGGCAGCACCTTGCGGCGATGCTCGATCCGCGTCAGCTCGGCGTCGACAGCGGCGAGGTCGAGCAGCTTGGCCTGGATCGATGGTTCGGCATTCAACGCAAAGGTCTCCTGAACGCTATGGACGAGTAAGACTCCCACCGTACCGTGTCTAATTTGCCCTACGCTCCGCTCCGGGCTGGTTCGCGGCCCCGATGTCTCGATTCTTCCCTCTTCCGCTCCTCCGCTTCGCTCCCCCGCTCCGTCAGTCCAGAATCGAGACGGCCGCGAACCCGAAAGTGCCTGATCAGCAGCCGGCCGCGCCGAGGGTCCACGGGTCGGTGCGCAGCGTCGAGACGCGGGTCTCGAGGCCGGGCAGCGCGGCGCGCACCACACCTTCCGCCTGCGCGCACCAGGGGAACTCGGTGGCCCAGTGGGCGGCGTCGATCAGGGCCGGGCCGCCCGCGCGCAGGTGCTCGTCGGCCGGGTGGTGGCGCAGGTCGGAGGTCACGTAGGCATCGACGCCGAGGCGAGAAACCTTGCCCAGGAACGAATCTCCCGCGCCGCCGCACACCGCGACGGTGCGGATGACGCGGTCCGGGTCCCCCGCGGCGCGCACACCCCAGGTGGTGGCGGGCAGGCCGGCGCGGACGCGAGCGGTGAACTCGCGCAGGGTTTCCGGGGCGGGTAGCTCGCCGACGCGGCCGATGCCCAGGCCGGAGGGCAGCGCGGCGCGCTCGGTCACGTGATAGAAGGGTTCCTCGTACGGATGCGCGGCCCGGAGGGCGGCGAGCATGGCGGCACGACGGGACGGCGGGGCGACCACCTCGAGGCGGTCCTCGGTGACCTCGTGCAGCTCACCGACGGCGCCCAGGGCCGGATTCGCGCCGTCGAGGGGCCGGAACTGTCCGGTGCCGGCGACCGTCCACGCGGCGTCGGAGTAGGTCCCGCTGCTGCCCGCGCCCGCGGCGAACAGGGCGTCGAGCACTTCGTCGCGGTGCGTGACGGGCACCGCCACCACCCACTTGTCCAGGGCGGTCCAGGGTTTCGGATCCAGCGGACCGGTCACGGTCAGCCCGATGGCGTGCGCCAGCGCGTCCGAGACCCCCGGGTCGGCGGAGTCGGCATTGGTGTGGGCGGTGAACAGCGCGCATCCGGAGCGGATGAGCCGGTGCAGCAGCGCGCCTTTCGGTGTACTGGCCGCGACGGTGTCCACGCCGCGCAGCAGCAGCGGATGGTGCACGACCAGCGCCTGTGCACCCCATTCGATCGCCTCGTCCACGACCGCGCCGGTGGCGTCGACCGCGAACAGCACGCGCGACACCGGCTCGTCCGGATCACCGGCCACCAGCCCCACCGAATCCCAGGATTCGGCCAGCCCGGGCGGGTATGCCGCATCCAGCGCCGCCATGAGATCCGCCAGCCGCACCGTCGTCACCACAACCGAACCTCCTGTTCGCTCACCATCCTGCGCCTCACTCGCAAACCCACTGCGTCCTGCTCACAGACCCACGTCACGAATGGCCGCGACCAGCCGATCCACCTCGGCGGCGGGCCGCACCGCGACTCGCAGGAAACCCCCGTTTGCCGAAGGCCCCGCCAGCCCCGGGAACGTATCACCCCGGCGCACCGCGATTCCCTTGTCCGCGAGCTTCTTTCGCAACAATTCCGCATCCGGCACCCGGAGCAGCAGAAACGGCCCGTGCGCGGGCTCGTGAACCTCCACGCCGAGTTCCCGCAACCGCGGAATCATGGCGGCCCGGTCGGCCGCGACGGTCTCGGCCCGGCGCTGCGCCTCGGCCACCGCGGCCGGTTCGCTCACCGCCGCAATGGCTTCCAGCTGCAGAGTGCCCAGCGGCCAGTGCGGGCGCCCGTGATTCAGCCGCGCCAGCACCGGCGGCGCACCGAGCGCATAGCCGCAGCGCAGCCCGGCCAGCGCCCAGGTCTTGGTGAGGCTCCGGAATACGAGCACATCCGGATAGCTCTCTCCGGCAAGCGATTCCGGCTCCCCCGGCACCGCGTCGGCGAATGCCTCGTCCACCACCACGATGCGGCCCGTCCGCCGCAGCGCGTGGATACTATCCGCCGGATGCAGCACCGAGGTCGGATTGGTGGGATTGCCCACCACCACCAGATCCGCGTCCTCCGGCACCACGGCGCCGTCGAGGGTGTACGGCGGCGCGAGCATCACCCGTGCGACCGATACCCCCGCCTCCCGCAGCGCCAGCTCCGGTTCGGTGAACGAGGGATGGATCACCGCCGCGAGCCGCGACCCCAGCCGCGGCAGCATGGCGAACCCTTCGGCCACCCCGGCCAGCAGCAGCACCTCGTCGATCGCCCGCCCGTGCCGGGCGGCCACCGCGGCGCGCGCCGCCCGCTCGTCCGCCTCGCCCGGATACCGCCCGAGCTCTCCCAGCCGTCCCGCCAGCCGCTCACGCAACCATTCCGGCGGCGCGCTCCCCTGGACGTTCACCGCGAAATCGACCATGCCCGGCCGCGCATCCACGTCCCCGTGGTGCCGCAGCCTGGCATGGTCGAAATCGGGAAACTCCGTGTCGTCCGGCACAGCCGTCCACCCTACGTGGCCGCCTCCCACGCGCACCGGACAGAATGGCTGTCGTGGGCGAGCTGCATGTGACCTTCATCTGCACCGGCAATATCTGCCGGTCCCCGATGGCCGAGAAGATTTTCGCCGCGCACCTGGAACGTGCGGGGCTGGCGGATCGGGTGCGGGTGAGCAGCGCCGGGACCGGCAGCTGGCACGTGGGGGACGAAGCCGATTACCGGACGAATCGGGAGCTGGAGGCGCACGGGTATCCGATCGGGCATCGGGCCGCGCTGATCGGGCCGGATCATCGGGCGGCCGATCTGCTGGTGGCGCTCGACACCGGGCACGAGCGGGAGCTGGCCCGGCTGGGGGTGCCGTCGGATCAGCGGCGACTGCTGCGGAGTTTCGATCCGCACGCGGACGGGCGATCGGTGCCGGATCCGTACTACGGCGATCAGTCCGATTTCGCGCTGGTCCGCGAACAGATCGAGGCGGCGGTGCCGGGCCTGCTGGACTGGGTGCGCGAACAGTTGGGTGAGGTCGCATGAGATCGGTAACCGCGCTGCTGCGCCGCTTCACCTTCCTGCTGCGGCCCAGCTGGCTGATTCTCGCCGTGGTGGTCGCCGGTTTCGCCTACCTGTGCTTCACCGTGCTGGCCCCCTGGCAGCTGGGCAAGAACACCCGCACCTCCGAACGCAACGACCGCATCGCGAATTCGGTGCACGCCGACCCGGTCGACATCACCGGCATGCTGTCGGGCAGCGGCAAGAACACCGAGTGGCGGCGGGTCACCGCGAACGGCGTCTACGTGCCGGATTCGACCGTGCTGGTGCGGCTGCGCCACCTCGACGGCCAGCCCGCCTACACGGTGCTGGCCGCCTTCCGCCTCGACGACGGCCGCACCCTGCTGGTGGACCGTGGCCAGGTGGCGGCGGCCGAGGGCGGCACCCATCCGCCGGTCGTCGCCGCTCCGCCCGCCGGCACCCTGCAGCTGGCGGCCCGCATCCGCGCCTCCGAGGGCGTGATCGAGAAGAAGCCGCCGACCACCGAAGACGGCTACCGCCAGGTCTATACGACCGACACCCAGCAGGAAGCCACGGTCATCGGCATCCCCCTGACCCCCATCCCCACCGACGGCCTGGGCGGCTACCTCCAGCTCGAGTCCGGCCAGCCGGGCGCCTTCACCCCCGACCCGCTCCCCCAGCTGGACTCGGGCCCCTACCTCTCCTACGGCCTGCAGTGGCTGGCCTTCGGCGTCATGGCTCCCCTCGGCCTCGGCTACTTCGTCTGGGCCGAGATCCGCGCCCGCCGCCGCGAAAAGTTCGAAGCCGCAGCCCAGCCGACCACCACCGGCGAGCCCGCCACCCCTGCCATGCCGACCGACACCCCCGAGCCGACCGGTGCGGCCGCACCCGAATCGACCACTGCCGCACGCGCGGCGAAACCCAACGACCCGGCCCCCAAACCGAAACCCACGACAAATGAAGCTCGCCTCGCCGACCGCTACGGCGGCACCCGCCGCTGAGCCCGGTTACACGCCGCGGCTGAAGTCTGCCGGGCCCGTCGCCTCCGCTAACCTCGCCGGGTGCGAACGGGAATTGCCACTGCGGCGGGACTGCTGCTCGGGTTCGGGTTGGACCGGGCGCTGGGGGATCCGCGGCGCGGGCATCCGGTGGCCGGATTCGGTTCGGCCGCAATGAAGGTGGAACGGCTCACCTATCGGGACAGCCGCGTGGCGGGGGTTGTGCACGAGATCGTGCTGGTCGGTGCGGTTTCGGGGCTGGGGATCGGATTGCGGCGAGCCGTGATCGGACGGGCGCTCGGTGAGGCGGTGCTCACGGCTGCCGCGACCTGGACGGTGCTGGGCGGGACGAGCTTGGCACGGACCGGGCGGGAGATGGCGGATCGGCTCGAATCCGGCGATATCGGTGGGGCGCGAGCACTGCTGCCGTCGCTGTGCGGGCGGGATCCCGAGGTGCTCGACGCGGACGGGCTGGCCCGGGCGGCACTCGAATCCATTGCGGAGAACACCTCCGATGCGACTGTGGCGCCGCTGTTCTGGGGTGCGGTGGCGGGCGTTCCCGGCTTGCTGGCGTATCGGGCCATCAACACTCTCGACGCCATGGTCGGCTACCGCAATGACCGCTACCGCAACTTCGGCTGGGCGGCGGCACGCACGGACGATGTCGCGAATCTCGCACCCGCCCGCGTCAGCGGTCTCATCACCACCGCGCTGGCTCCGGTCGTCGGCGGTCGCCCGGCCGATGCGTGGCGGGCATGGCGGCGCGATGCGGCCAAGCATCCGAGCCCGAATGCCGGTGTGGCGGAGGCGTCCATGGCGGGCGCGCTGGGCGTAACCCTCGGCGGCCGCACCGAATATCGGCACGGCACCGAGCTGCGGCCGACGCTCGGCGACGGTCCGATCCCCCGGGTGCGTGATCTGCGCCGGGCGGTGCGGCTCTCGGAAGCGGTGCAGGTGGCCACCGTGGTCGCCGCGGCGACGGCCGCCTACCTGCGGCGACGCTGATCCGGCCGCGCGAATTCACGAACCGTTCGGTCGTCTTCGCTAGATTTTCCGGAAGGAATGTCACAGTCCGCCGACCTGTTTCGTCGATGCTGTGGACGGTTCGCCCCACCGGGGCGGACGTGAGTGAAGGGCGAGGGTGCGATGAGTGACGGACGGCCGGACGGGCCCGATCAGGTCGAGCTGGCGCGACGGTTCGAGGAGCATCGGGGCTATCTGCGGCGGGTCGCGTACAGCACGCTCGGCAGTCTCAGCGACGCCGACGACGTGGTGCAGGAGGCGTGGCTGCGGCTGGTGCGCTACTACGAGACCAGTCCCGAGGGCGCGGATATCGAAAACCTGCGCGCCTGGCTGACCACCGTCACCGGCCGCCTGGCCCTCGATCACCTGGGTTCGGCGCGGTCCCGGCGCGAACAGTATGTGGGCGAATGGCTTCCGGAGCCGGAGATCACCACCTGGGACGATCCGGCCGACCGCATCTCGCAGGACGAGCGCGTCACCACCGCCCTGCTGGTGGTGCTGGAATCCCTCTCACCCGCCGAGCGCACCGCCTTCGTCCTGCAGGACGTCTTCGGCATGTCCGGCCCCGAGGTCGCCGAGGTGGTCGGCCGCACCCCGGCCGCCGTGCGCCAATTGGCCTCGCGCGCCCGCAAACACGTGGAGGACGGCACGCCCCGCTTCCCCGCCAGCGCGGACGAGCACGAGAAGGTGGTCTCGGCGTTCGCGGTGGCCTGGCGTTCCGGTGATCTGAGCGCCCTGCTCGGCGTGCTGGATTCCAATGTCACCTTCACCTCCGACGGCGGCGGCAAGGTGCAGGCGTTCCTGCATCCCATGCACGGCGCGGAGAAGGTCGCCAAGACGCTGCTCGGCTTCCTGGACTTCGCATCGAAGGTCGGTGGCGCGTGGGGCCGTTCGGTGCTGGTCAACGGCCGCCCGGGCCTGGTCGTCTTCGACGGCAAGTACACCGGCGTCTTCGCGTTCACCATCGACGACGGCCGGATCACCAAGATCGACGTGGTCCGCAACCCGGACAAGCTGCACGGCATCCCGGCCGAAGGCGCGGAGCCCGACTGGCCGCTCGGCGACACCGGCGCAGACAGCGACGACTGAACCGCGGAAACCACGGGCCCGCAGCCGGATTCATCCGGCGGCGGGCCCGTCGTCGTCCGTCAGGACGCGACCCGTGTCACCGGCCCGAGCCCGTGCGCGGCGGCCACCTCCGGCGAGTAGAGCCGGCCGGCGTCGGCAGTGAGCCCCTGGGCCAGGCCGGGA
Organism: Nocardia sp. NPDC059154; assembly: GCF_042755705.1. Classification (NCBI taxonomy): domain Bacteria; kingdom Bacillati; phylum Actinomycetota; class Actinomycetes; order Mycobacteriales; family Nocardiaceae; genus Nocardia; species Nocardia sp. NPDC059154. The sequence goes on along the minus strand of NZ_JBHZCS010000014.1, from coordinate 135,084 downwards.
TCGGTGGCGCAGGCGCCGGACCAGCCGAGATTCGCGATGGCGCCGACATACGGCAGGGTGACATTGGTGAGCGCCACGGTGGAGGTGTGCGGAACCGCGCCCGGCATGTTGGTCACGCAGTAGAACAGCGAATCCGCCACCCGGAACGTCGGTTTCGCGTGCGTGGTGGGATGCGAGCTCTGGAAGCACCCGCCCTGATCGATGGCGATATCGACCAGCACCGAGCCCGGGCGCATGTGGGCGACCAGACTGTCGGGCACCAGTTTCGGAGCCCGCGCGCCCGGCACCAGGACCGAGCCGATCACCAGGTCCGCGGCCAGCACCGCCTTCTCGACCTCGGCCGCATTGGAGCCGATCGTGGTGACGCGCCCGCCGAACCGGGCGTCGAGTTCCCGCAGTCGCGCGATATTGGTGTCCAGCACGGTGACTCGCGCCCCCATGCCGACCGCGACGACCGCCGCATTGCCACCGGCCACCCCGCCCCCGAGGACCGTCACGTCCGCCGGCGGCACCCCCGGCACTCCGCCGAGCAGCAGGCCCGCCCCGCCCTGCGGCGACATCAGGTGATAGGCCCCGACCTGGCTGGCCAGCTTGCCCGCCACCTCGCTCATGGGCGCGAGCAGCGGCAGCGACCCGTCGGCGGCCCGGACGGTCTCGTAGGCGATGGCGGTGATGCCGGAGTGCAGGATCGCGTCCGTGCAGTCGCGCGAAGCGGCGAGGTGCAGGAAGGTGAACAGCACCTGCCCCTCCCGCATGCGCGAATATTCCTCGGCGATGGGCTCTTTCACCTTGAGCACCAGTTCCGCCCCGCCCCAGACCTCGTCCGGGCCCGGCAGCACCCGCGCGCCCGCCGCGATGTAGTCGGCGTCGGCGAACCCTGACCCCACCCCCGCCCCGGCCTCGACCAGCGCCTCGTGCCCGTGCCGCACCAGTTCCCCGGCGCCGGCCGGGGTGAGGGCGACGCGATACTCCTGCTCCTTGACCTCCCGCGGTACCCCGATTCTCATACCGCCATCGTTCACCCGCTGGGGCCGCGCCGCCATGAGCGCCACGGCCCGATTTCAGGAGGCGATCGCGGCGACGGCCAAGACCTCGCCGGGGGTCGGAATGCGCAGCCGGTCCGCGCGGCCGGCGACGGTGAAGCGGTGGGTCAGGTAGTCGAGGTGTTCGGAGAAGTGCGCCCAGCCCTCGGCGTGGACCGGCACGATCACCGCGTCACCCAGCGCCTCCGAGGCGTGGACCGCGGTGCGGCCGTTGAGGGTCAGGTCGTGATCGCCGAAGCGGTCGGTATTGGCCGCGCCGACATTGAGGACGGCGATATCGATGCGCCCGAAGCGTTCTGCGATCCGCCGCACGTAGTCGACCGAGGCGTTGTCCCCGGAGACGTAGACGGTCGGCAGCCCGTCGGCCTGCAGCACGAACCCGGTGACCACTCCGGTGAACGGCTCGCAACCCTCGGGTCCGTGCAGTGCGGGCACCGCGGTGACGGTCACCGCCCCAATCTGCACCGACTCCCACTCTGCCAGTCCGCGAACACCTTCCATGCGCCCGGCGGCGTCCGGCGTGGACAGCACCGTCTCGACCCTCGCCACGACTTCCCGCCCGGACCGGTCGAGATTGTCCGCGTGCTGATCGTGCGAGAGCAGCACCACATCGACCCGCCCGATCTCGGCGGCGGGCACAGCCGGCCCGCTCAGCTTGTAGAGCGTGACACCACCCGGGTACTCACCCGGCTCGTCGAAGGTGGGGTCGGTCAGCCAGACCAGGTCGCCGTAGCCGAATCGCACTGTGGGGCCGCCGATGTGGAGGAGCTCGAGGGTGGAGGTGGCCGCTGCGGTGTCGATCGTGTTCGTCATGGCATCGAGTCTCGTCGCGGACCGTGGATCGCGACAGTGGCCCGAAGGCCGCGCCTCGATAAAATCGGGCCATGACTGCTGGATCCCGCGAAGCCGACGCCGCTGAGTCCCTGCACACGGTGGCCATCGTGGTGTACGACGGGATCAGCCCGTTCCATCTGGCGGTGCCGACCCTGGTGTTCGGCCGCATCGGCGCGGGCGGTCCCGCCGGCAGCCCGTACCGCGTGGTGGTGTGCGCCGAACGCCCCGGAACCATCGCCACCCCAGCGGGTTTCGATATCGTCGTCGCCCACGGCCTGGAGGCGACCGAGACCGCCGACACCCTGGTCATCCCCAGCTGGGAGCGCGGTCTCCCACTGCCCGAACCCATCCGGGACGCCCTGCACCGGGCCCACGCCCGCGGCGCCCGCATTGTCGGCCTGTGCCTGGGCGCGTGGGCGGTGGCGGCGAGCGGCCTGGCCGACGGACGGGAGATCACCACGCACTGGTCGGCAGCGGTCGAGCTGGCTCGCGCGTATCCGGCGGTCCGGGTGCGCGCGGACACCCTGTGGTCCGACGACGGCGACCTCATCACCTCCGCCGGCACCGCCGCGGCCCTCGACTGCTGTCTGCACCTGGTGCGCACCGACCACGGCAGCCGGGTCGCCGCCGAGCTGGCCCGCCGGCTGGTGCTGGCCCCGCACCGCAGCGGCTCACAGGCCCAGTACATCCCGGTCGCCGTGCCCGAGGCGGCCGACCAGGACCCGATCGAGCATGCGATGGTCTGGGCCAGAACACATCTCGACCAGCCGGTGGATCTGGACGGCTGGGCCCGGACCGCTCTCATGTCGCGCCGCACGTTCACCCGCCGCTTCCGTGATCGCACCGGCACCAGTCCGCAGCAGTGGCTGCTGCAGCAGCGCGTGGACCATGCCCGGCTGCTGCTGGAATCCACCGACGACACCATGGACCGCATTGCCGCCGATTCCGGGCTGGGCACCGGCGTCAATCTCCGCCATCACTTCCACCGACTGCTCGGCACCACGCCCGCGGCCCATCGGGCCCTCTTCCGCCGGGTTTGACCGAGCCGGGTCCGCCGCCGCGGCTCCCCGCGACGGCCCGGCACCCGGCGGGGGCTAAGTTCGGGGCTATGAGGATTCAGCTGGGTGAGCACGTGCCGCAGATCGACGAGAGCGCGTGGGTCGCGCCGAACGCCACCGTGGCCGGGCGGGTGCGGCTGGAAGCCGAAGTGAGCGTCTGGTATTCGGCGGTGCTGCGCGGTGACATGGATCAGATCACCGTCGGTGCGCGCAGCAATATTCAGGACGGCTGTGTGCTGCACGCCGATCCGGGCTTCCCGTGCACGGTGGGCGAGGGAGTCTCGGTGGGGCACAATGCGATTCTGCACGGCTGCACGGTCGGCGACGATGTGCTGATCGGCATGGGCGCGACGGTGTTGAACGGGGCTGTCATCGGGGCGGGCAGCCTGATCGCGGCCAACGCGCTGGTTCCGGAGGGCACCCAGATTCCGCCGGGCTCGCTGGTGGCGGGAGTTCCGGGCAAGGTGCGCCGGGAGCTGAGCGAGGCCGAGCGTGATCACATTCGCCTGAATGCGACCGCCTACCTGCACAACACGGCGGTGCACCGCCAGGGTCAAGAGGCGTGACTGAAGGGGGCATGTGAGAATCCCCACACTGAACAAGTGACCATAAATGCCGCTGTTAGCATCGTGCGAAGCGTTCCCGGCGGCCCGGGCTGTGCCGTCGCCAGCCGGTTGCGCGCTCGGGGCTAGCAGGAGGTTTCAACGGTGTCGTACGAGCACGACGGTATGCACCGACAGCGCATCAGCGTGGCCGATATCGCCGCGCAGCCAGGGGGAATCGAGGCGCTCCAGCGCCGGGTGCACGAACTACGTTCCAATGGGATCGATTTCGCCGCCAATGCGATAGAGAGCGAAATGGCCGCGCTCGACGTCCGCTGATCGGGCGCGGCGTTCGCTGATCGGACGGGGGTTGCGACCGCAACCCTCCGGCGATGCGATAATGCGGCTCGACCTGTGCGCCACTGCGCGCCATGGCCGTTCACCGCAATGTCGCGGTCGCCAACCGATCGACTGGAGACTCGATGCCGTCCGTGCCCACCATCCTGCAACGCATCCTGGAGAAGCCGCGGGCCGAAGGCGAACAGCTGCTGGAGAGCGCGCTGTCGGCATTCCTCGACTTCGGGATCAAGCGAACCAGCATGGGGGAGATCGCGCGTCGCGCCGGCATCAGCCCGGCCACCCTGTACCGGCGCTTCGAATCCAAGAACGATCTGGTCGAAGCGGTGGGCGTGCGCGAGGCGCAGCTGTTCATCGCCGAGATCGACAAGCGGGTGCAGGAGGCCACGGCCACCGGCGAATCCGGGGACGATCAACTGGTCGAGGTCTTCGTCGCGTTCATCACCCAGCTGGCGAGCAACAAACTGCTGCAACGGCTGCTGCGCACCGAGCCCGACACCATCCTGCCGCGCCTGACCACCGAGGCCGGGCCCATTCTCGCACTCGGGCGCACCTACCTGGCCGAGAAACTGCGTGCGCTGCAGGCTTCCGCCGACGTGCCCGCCTTCGATGCCGACCTGGTCGCGGAAGTGCTTGCCCGCCTGGGTCAGTCGCTGGTGCTGACCCCGGAGGGCCTGATCCCGCTGACCGACGAGACGGCCGCACGGGAGTTCGCCCGCCGCACCGTGCTGCCCATGATCGGCGTGCAGCCGGCCTGACCCGCCCCGGAAACGCACTCCGCGCACCATGGCCCGGTAGCCCGGATACGGCGAACCCCCTGCCCCGTACCCGGGCCAGGGGGTTCCGGCGGTCGTATCCGGTCGGCCGCCCGCTTCTCGGTGCCCGACTATCCTCGCGGGCCTAGATATTTCCGGCGAACGCGCCCGCACTACCCGCCGCGCCCGCGGCGACCGCGCTGCCCGACATGAGACCGACGGCGGCAAGGATCAGAGCAACCATTTCAAGACCTTTCGACTGTGTACTTCGAAGACGCATGGAAAGTTACTGCCGCTCAATACCCCTGGACGAGAGCCGAACCCGAACTCTGGGCGGACTCCATGGCGACACCCAGCACCCTCACAGTTCACTATCCGGTTGCGGTGTGATATGCCGGGCGCGAACCCGCGGCACGGCGACCGACCACTCGATACCGACAAGTCGTTATTCCAAATCGCCTGGTACACAATGGAACTCACGATTTCCAAACCGTTCACAGCGACTCTGCGACCGGCGTAGCATCGACGGTATTCGGGATTGGCAAAGGCCTTCCAGCCCTGAATGATTCGCGAATTCCCTGGACCGTTGCACGGCGACGACTCGCGTCGGCCGAATTTCCACTCCGGGAGGTCTATCGCACGCTGCCCTCGAAAGTTGTTCGGAATACCGAAGATCGAAGGGATTTGTCATGTCGCAAGCTCACCCGGGTCAACTGCGCCTTTTGGCCCCGAACCAGGAATCCGATGTTCTCGCGGTCGTCGACGACCTGCTCACCGGCAATGCCACCGGAGTGCCCGAATACCTCGCCGAGGACATCGCGGCCGTGCGCAGCCGGTCCGGCATCCGCCAGGTGCAGATTCCCGGCGCGGGCGGCGTCGAGCTCGACGCGCTCATCGCCTGGCCGCATGCGGAGGGCCCGCACCCGCTCATCGTCCTGCCGGCGGGCCTCGACAAGACCGGCTGGAAGATGTACTCCGGCGCGGTCGTCCGACTGCTCTTGCGCGGTTACGCCGTGGTCGCCTACACCGAGCGCGGGCTGCCCGGATCCGGGGGCGAGCTGACCGTCGCCGGTCCCGAGGACGTGGCCGACGGATGCGCGGTGATCGAGTGGGCGTTGAACCATGATGAGCTGCACGCCGATCGGGAGAAGATCGGGATGGCGGGCATCTCCTACGGCTCGGGCATCAGCCAGCTGGTCGCCAATGCCCACCCGGCGGTCAAGGCCGTCGTCGCGCTGAGCACCTGGGCGGATCTGGGTAAGGCCCTCTACGACAACGGAACCCGGCACATCATGGCCGCCGAAGCCCTCGCCGGCATCAGCGACCGTCCCAGCGAGGAATTGCAGAAAGTTCTCGAATCCTTCCGGGCCAATTCGGATATCGACAAGGTGCTCGACTACGCCCGACCCCGCTCCCCCGCCGAGGCCGACCAGATCCGCCCGGTGCCAACGTTCTTCACCAGCTTCTGGCACGAGACCATCTTCCCGCAGAATCAGCTGATCGATTACTTCGACCGCTTCCCCGGGCCGAAGCGACTGGATCTGGCGATCGGCGACCATGGCGCGGTAGAGATTCCCGGCTTGTTGCTGGGCGTCTACACCCGCACCACCGAGGCGGCCTACGACTGGTTCGACCACTATCTGCTGGGCGTCGACAACGGCATCGACAGCGACGGGGTCGTGCACACCGAGACCATGTACAGCTTCACGATGACCTCGTCGAACGACCTGTCCGCGTGGTCGAATCCCGTGCGCCGCTACCACCTCGCCGCGCCGTCCGGCGCGTCGCCCGACGGCACCCTGGTCACGGATCAGCCGGCGAACATGAGCCAGAGCTTCCAGGCCGGCACCGAACAGGTCCGGGCGGCCACCGAACTGGTGATGGACGGCTTCCGCGAACGCCTGCTGATGCCCAACCGCCAGCCGCTGGCCGAGGTGGACCGCACGCGGGCGGCGGTCTGGCACACGCGGGTCTTCCTCCGGCCCCGCCACATCGCGGGCATCCCCGAGATCGCGCTGACCGTCACCCCGTCCAGCACGACGGCCACGCTGATCACGTATCTGTTCGACCACAACCCGGTGACCGGCGCGCTGCGGATCATCACCCATGCCGCGGCGACCATCTCCAACCGCGGCCCGGAGCAGACCACGACCATACGAGTTCCCCTGCAGGCCACCGACTATCGGGTCCCCGGCGGCCATCGGGTCGTACTGATCGTCGACACGAACGACCACTTCTACGGTGACGAGACCGAACCCGGGAGCGTCATCACCCTGTCCAGCGATCACGGGCCCTGCTACATCGATCTTCCGATGGTGCCCTGACCGGACCGACTCGCGGGCGGCCGTCGTCCAATGGCTGCGCATGACGGTCGGCCGCGCCCCCGACGACCCCGTCTTCACCACCTTCGTCGCCGACCTGGCCCGCTTCCCCGACTTCCGCCGCTTCTGGTCCGAGGGCGGCGTCGACTTCACCCCACCCGTGCGCACCCAACGCCTCCGTGACCCCGGCTCCGGCGAAATCCGCGAATACAGCGTCCAAGCCGGCCCGGTGCACAACGAAACGTACCCCGACCGAATAACCCTGTTGCTGTGCCTGCCACTCTGATTCGATCCGGTCCTGAAACGGCAGCGGAGTTCGTGCCGATTCGGCACGAACTCCGCTCGTAGAACTTCTTGTCCTACCGGAAATTACGCGGGGACTTCGCTGCGGTCGCCGCTCCACAGCGTGTGGTACTTGCCTTCGGCGTCGATACGCTCGTAGGTGTGGGCGCCGAAGAAGTCGCGCTGGCCCTGGGTCAACGCGGCCGGGAGACGCTCGGCGCGCAGGGCGTCGTAGTACGACAGCGAGGAGGCGAAGGCCGGGACCGGGATGCCGAGCTGGGTGGCGGCCACGACGACACGACGCCAGCTGTCGACGGCGTTCTCGATGGCCTCGCGGAAGTACGGGGCGAGGATCAGGCTCGGCAGGGCCGGGTCCGCTTCGTACGCCTCCTTGATGCGGTTGAGGAAGCGGGCGCGGATGATGCAGCCGCCGCGCCAGATGGTGGCCAGATCGCCGGGGTGCAGGTCCCAGTTGTATTCGGCCGAGCCGGCGGCGATCTGGTCGAAGCCCTGGGCGTAGGCGACGATCTTGGAGGCGTAGAGGGCCTGGCGGATGTCCTCGGTGAATTGGGCGACATCCGTGGGCTTTTCGCCGAGGGCGCCGGAGGCGAGGCCCTTGGCGGCGGCGCGCTGGGTGCGGGAGCCGGACAGGGCGCGGGCGAAGACGGCCTCGGCGATGCCCGTCACCGGGATGCCCAGATCGAGGGCGGACTTGACGGTCCAGCGGCCGGTGCCCTTCTGCTCGGCGGCATCCACGATCACGTCGACGAGCGGCTTGCCGGTCTTGGCATCGACCTGGTTGAGCACCTCGGCGGTGATCTCCACCAGGTAGCTCTCCAGCTCACCGGAGTTCCACTGGGTGAACACGTCCGCGATCTGCTTGGCGTCGAAGCCCAGCGCGTCCCGGAACAGGTTGTAGGCCTCGCCGATGAGCTGCATGTCGGCGTACTCGATGCCGTTGTGCACCATCTTCACGAAGTGGCCGGACCCGTCGGGGCCGATGTGGGTGCAGCAGGGGGTGCCGTCGACCTGCGCCGCAATGGATTCCAGCAGCGGACCCAGCGACTCGTAGGACTCCTTCGGGCCGCCCGGCATGATGGCGGGCCCGTTCAGCGCGCCCTCCTCGCCACCGGAGATGCCCGCGCCGACAAAGTTCAGGCCGCGCGCCTTCATGGCCGCCTCGCGGCGGATGGTGTCGGTGTAGAGGGCGTTGCCGCCGTCGATGATGATATCGCCGGGCTCCATGGCCGCGGCCAGCTCCTCGATCACGGCGTCGGTGGCGTCACCGGCCTTGACCATGATGAGCACGCGGCGCGGCTTCTCCAGCGCGGCCACGAACTCCTCGACGGTCTCGGTGCGCACGAAATCACCCTCGCTGCCGTGCGCCTCGAGCAGCGCGTCGGTCTTGCCGATGCTGCGGTTGTGCAAGGCCACGGTGTACCCGTGCCGTGCGAAGTTGCGGGCGATGTTGCTACCCATGACCGCCAGGCCGGTCACGCCGATCTGAGCGCGCGCTTCCGAGGTCGCCATGAAACAGCCTCTCCGTTCGAAGATGTGATGACCGCACGAAGTCTCCTCGGCGGCGGCATCGACGGATGCGCTCCACGACGCCATACCTTTTCTACCCGGTCCGGCCTGCGCCGCACCGAGGGACCCCGGCCACGCGGCCGGGCTCAGCCCGCCAGGCGGCCGGTGACGGGCGGGATCGCGGCCGCCTCGGGTTCGCGGCGGGACGTCCAGCCGAGCCGCTCGCCCAGTACCCGCGCGCAGCAGCGGATGGAGCGCACGGCCTCGGTTTCGCCGCTCGCGCGCCACAGCAGCGACCACGGATAGTAGGCGGGCTCAGCGATCGCGATCCAGCGCAGACCGGGCAGCGGCGCACAGGAGCGCGGCACGCACACCAGCGCGTGACCGTCGCGGACCAGCCGGCCCGCGCCCAGCACGCTGTGCACCGTGCCCGGGTAGGGCTTGGCCGCGAATCCCGCTGTGCGGCACAGCTCCCGGATGTACTCGTTGAATTCCGGCGCACGGGATTCGTCGGCGAACACCAGCGTCTCCCCGGCCAGTTCGGCGAGCGGCACCGCGTGCCGGTGCGCCCAGGGATGCTCCGCGGCGACCAGCACACCCAGCCGATCCCACCGGATGACCTCCGACGCCACCCCGTCCGGCAACTGTGTCGCGCGCCCGATGCCGACATCGAGCCGCCCCTGGGCGAGCAACCGGCACTGCTCGGGCACCCCGGCCTCGACCTGATGCACCTCGACCAGTTCCGGATGATGATGCCGGACCGCGGCCAGCACCACCGGCATGGTGTCGAAACTGGCGTCCCCCTGCGCAACCCGCAGGACGGCATCGGTCCCGGTCATGGTGCGCGCCGCGGCCGCGGCCCGGTCGACGTGGCTGAGGATCAGCCGGGCCTCGCCCAGCAGCAGCGTGCCCGCCGCGGTGAGGCGCACGTGGTGGGTGCTGCGCTCCACCAGCGGGACCCGTAGTTCGCGTTCCAGCCGTTGAATCTGCTGACTCAGCGCCGACTGGACGATGTGCTCGCGCGCCGCGGCGCGCCCGAAGTGCAGTTCCTCCGACAACGTCACGAAGTAACGCAGTTGCCGCAGCTCCACGACCGACCCCCTCGCGCCGTTCGGCACCGGTCGATGACCGGTTGCCGTCGGCATTTTCTCCTTCTCGTGCCAATCGAATATCGCGCGCGCGGCCGTCCGGGTAACGAGTGGTGGGCTACCCGATTTTCGGGGGCATACCCCGATCAGTTCGAGTGAAGATGTTTTCGGACTTCGCTGGTTTCCGATCGCGGCGGCCCGGGCTGCACTGGAGGGCATCAGAACTCGCCCCGCCGGGCGGATTCACCGTTTCCCTCGAAGGACCGCCCGTCATGAAAACAATCAGCATCAAGCAGAACAAAGGGCTCGGCTGGATTCCGGACCTGCCCGACCAGCGCGATCACCTCTATGCCGCGCCGGCCGCGACGATCGCCCAGCTGCCGCCGTCCGTGGACCTGACCTCGAAGTTCGCCGCCGTCTACGACCAGGGCAAGCTCGGCTCCTGCACCGGCAACGGCATTGCAGGGGCACTGCAGTTCGACGCCATGAAAGAGCAACTGGCCGACGAATCCGTGCCGTCCCGGCTGTTCATCTACTACAACGAACGCGTCATGGAGGGCACGGTCGGTCAGGACGCGGGCGCGATGATCCGCGACGGCATCAAGAGCGTGGCCACCGTGGGCGCCTGCCCGGAATCCGAATGGCCCTACGATATTTCGGAATTCGCGACCGAACCGCCGAAAAAGTGTTTCACCGATGCGGCCGAGCATCGGGCCATCCAGTATTCCCGGGTGGCGCGCACGCTCTCCCAGATGCAGGGGTGCCTGGCCGACGGATATCCGTTCGTCTTCGGCTTCACCGTCTACGAGAGCATCTTCAGCCCGGAAGTCGACAAGACCGGCGACATCCCCCTGCCCGCCGCCAATGAGCAGGTGGTGGGCGGACATTGCGTGGTCGCGGTCGGATACGACGACTCCCGGTCGGTATTCCGGATCCGCAATTCCTGGGGTACCGCCTGGGGCCGGAACGGATACGGCACCCTGCCCTACGCGTACATGCTCTCGGTCAACGCGTCCGACCTCTGGACCATCCGCACTGTCACCGGCTAGCCGCCACGGACAAGCCGAAACCGCTTGTCCGCCAAGCCGGATACCCACGGCAGCGACCGCCGAAAACCGGTGGTCGCTGCCGCGTGCGCACCGATACAGTGCCGGAATGACACGTTTGAATCAGATTGTCGCCGTCGAGAAAGGGATCAAGTCCCGGACCTTCTCCGACCTCACCGAGGCCCATCACAAATTGGCCAAGAACCCGCTGCTGAGCGGTATTTCGCGCACCTACCGCCCCAAGGACGAGGAGGGCGAGCAGCTGCCGCCCGAGTCGACGCGCGTCCAGGTGAGATCCGAGGAGGTCCTGCAGACCACGGCGGAGATCCTGACCAAACTGTTCGACGTGGTGGCCACCAAGGACTGGGCGAACTGCACCGCCACCGCCGATGTGGTGGTGGACGGCCGCACCCTGGTGCAGGGCGCGCCCATCACCTACCTGCTGTTCCTGGAGAAGCAGCTGGTGGACCTGCACACCTTCGTGCGCAAACTGCCGGTGCTGGATGCCGCGGAGTCGTGGGAATACGATGCCGCCGCGGACTGCTACGCCACCGAGCCGGTACAGACGGTGCGCACCAAGAAGATTCCGCGCAACCACGTGAAAGCCGAAGCGACGGAGAAGCATCCGGCGCAGGTCGAGGTGTATCACGAGGATGTGGTGGTCGGCTACTGGCGCACCATCAGGTTCTCCGGCGCGCTGCCCGCCAAGCGCGTCAACGAACTCACCGAGCGTGTCGAAAAGCTCCAGCACGCAGTCAAGTTCGCGCGCGAGGAGGCCAACAATGCCGAGATCACCCAGCGCAAGCTGGGCGCTGAGATCTTCGGATATCTGTTCGGCTGATCCCCGCACCGTCCACGGCCGGAGTCACCGGCGGAGTGGGCCGGGGACCGGTTCGAGATGGCCGGCAAGCTGGGCCGGGTGGGTGAGCTGCGGATAGTGTCCGGCGCCGGGCAGTTCGGTCACCGGATGGTCGACGGGCACGACCAGCGGATCGGCCGACCCGACGATGATCTCGACCGGGACACTCACCCGATCCAGCAGCTCCCGGGACCGCGCCCGCTCGGCGTGCACGGTCCGCATTGCCCCGACTACCCGCCGCGCGACTCCGGGACGGCGCAAATCCGCTGCGGCACTGTCGATCTCGGGACCCTGGGGAAGCCCCAGCATCTCGGCGAGCCGGTCGGTGGACATGCGCCGCAGGACCGACGCCGCCAGCGGTGAGCGGGCCGACTTCGGGCCGGGAGCCTGCAGGAACGGCGGTGAGATCAGAACGAGCCTGCTGATGCGGTCCGGATGCTCGACGGCATAGCGCAGTGCGGGCCCACACGCCAGCGAGTGCGCGACGAGCACCGGCCGGGTCCGGACCTGGCTCAGCACCTCCCCCAGCCACACCTCCACCGGCCGGCCGGAGGCGGCCGAGCGGCCCAGACCCGGCAGATCAGGCGCGAGGACCGAACCGTGCAGCCGAGCGGCGAGCGGAGCCCACAGATCGGCATTCATCGGAAGCCCGTGCAGCAGCACGTGATCGGGGGTGTGCCTGTCTCCGGCGATCCAGGTCCGGCTGCCCGCCACGGTATGGAAACCGTAGGGGCGCACCCAGGGTGATGTGGCGCCGAAGCGTTCGGCGACCAGGTCGTCGGCCCACGTCCGCAGCGCATCGTCCGCGGCGGGCATCTCCAGACCCGTAGCGGCGGCCAAGGATCGGGCGGAAGCAGTCGGATATCGGTCGGTCGAGAGGAAGGACAGGGTCTCGGGATCGGCTCCGGTGAGCCTGCGCGGCAGGCGCCGGAGCAGACCGACGGGAACGCTGCGCCGTGGCGCCCGCACCCCCATCTGGTCGGCGACCGTACTCACCAGTTCGGGCAGTCGCGGCGTGGCGTCGTCGAGCACCCAATAATGTTCGCCCGCAGGCGATTCGGGAATACACGCCAAGAACCGAACAAAGTAGTCGATCGTGACGATCGGCACGAAAACCTCCGGACCACCCGGGATCGCGGGCAGCCGCCCCTCCCACAGATCCCGCACCAGACCGGCCAGCCCGAGATGTTGCCCCGGCCCGATCACGGTGCTCGGGTTGGCAATGGTCAGCGGCACGCCGCGCTCGCGTGCCCGGTTCCGGACCGCGAGATCGCCCTCGAATTTCGATGCCTCGTACGCCCCCAGCCCGGCGTAGTCGGGCACACCGTCCGGCGCACTCACCCGGTACCCGCTCACATGCACCAGCCGCCGCAGCCCGGGCAGGGTCGCGGCCCAGTCGAGCACATTGATCGCCCCGATCACATTGGTAGCCCGCGCCTCTCGCACGTCGAGCCCGAACGCGTACCGCGCCGCGGCGTTGTACACGTCGCGCACCTCGGGCAACCCCGTGAGCGGTGCGGTGATGTCGGCGGTGACGACCGTCAGCCCACCGATGTCGACACCCTCGGCGACGAGCCACGGGGTGAGGGTGTCGTTCCGCACCGCCGCCGCCACCTGTTGCCCCCTGCCGAGCAACTCGGCGACCAGCGAACGGCCGATGAATCCGGTTGCGCCGAAGACGATTGCGTCCATGTCCACTCCCAATAGACCGGTCTATATATTCTCGAGCCAAAAAGAGAGCCGGCGATCACGCCGGCCCGCATTCACCGCAGCCAGGCGGCGATCTGCCTGCCGACCCGATTCAGCGGCTCCCGGCTGCGATGCGCCCTGGCCAGCAGCAGCGCACCCTCGATCAGGGCGAGGATCGCGGTTGCGAGGTCATCAGCACCGGGCTGCCCGGCCAGCCGCGCACGCAGGGTCTCCTCCCACGAGGAGTAGACCTCCGAGCACGCCTGCTGCATCGAGTCATTGGCGGCGGCCGTCTCGAGCGCCACGGTGGCGACCGGACACCCCTTCCGCCACTCCGACGTTTCCAGCCTGTCCCCCAGTTGCTGTAAAACCAGGTCGACGAATTCGGCCACCGGCAACTCGGAATCGGCAAGCGCCCCAAGGGAATCGCCCATCACCCCGCCGGCCCGCCGCACGGACTCCCCCACCAGCTGGTCCTTACCGCCGGGGAAGTGGAAGTACAGCGAACCGCGCGGCGCACCACTGAGCGCGATCACCTGGTTGAGCCCCGCGCCGAAGTACCCTCCGGCCTCGACCAGCTCCTGCGTAGCGTCCAGCAGCCGGTCTCGCGTTTCGGCGCCCTTCTGTCCCATGCGGAAAAACTAGACCGGTCTACATATTTCTGTCAACCCCGGCCCGCTCGGCGAGCGGATAATCGCTTGGCCGACCGCCGCGGCGCCGTCTACAGTCGGCAGTGCGCAAGGAGCGCAAGCTGAAACCGAAGTTCCCTGTGACGGGCACAGCGGCCCAGTGGAGGTTCGAGTCCTCCTCCCGCCATCCACGGCGGGATAGCCCAATTGGCAGAGGCACCGCGCCCTCAAACTCACACTCTCGCTCCAGTTTCAGCATTCGCCGCCGAACGCCGAATCGAGGGAACGGATTGTCAGCGTGAAGGTTGCGGGTTCAACTCCCGCCGGCTCAGCCACCAATGGGCCGTAGCTCAATCGCAGAGCGTCACGTTAACTTCAGACTCAACCCGTTCTTAAACGTGTCGGCGTGCCGCAAATGGGCGGACACCGAAACCCCGGGGCAGGCTAGGCCCCGGGGTTTCCCATCCCGCTACCCCTCGTAGAGGTGTATTCGCGTGGAACCGCCGCGGTTGTACGGTCAGTGGACGCGAAAGGAAGCCCATGACCACCACCCCGCCCCGGCCCCCGCAGCTCGACTCCCCTGTCCTGCCCAAGATCTTCAAGCGTGTCGGCCGGGCCCAGGTCTGGATCTACCGGCGCACCGGCGGCCGCATCGGCGGAAAGTGGCGCATCGGAGCCGGTTTCCGCAAACCGGTGCCGACCCTGCTGCTCGAACACCACGGGCGCAAGACGGGTGCCGTCTACACCGTCCCGCTGCTCTACATCACCGACGGGCCCGACACCATCGTGGTGGCCTCGCAGGGCGGGCTCCCCAAACACCCGCAGTGGTACCGCAATCTGTGCGCCGATCCGGACACCCACATCCAGATCCGCGCCGACCGGTTCCCGGTGCACGCCGTCACCGCCGATCCGCAACAGCGCGCCCGGCTGTGGCCCCGGCTCGTCGAGGCGTACGCCGATTTCGACACCTATCAGGCCTGGACCGAACGGGAGATTCCGGTCGTGATCCTCCGGCCGGCCGGCTAGTCGCCGCGCCGCCTCAGACGGCCAGCCCGACCGTCGCGACGATGTGGCCCGGATAGAGCTCGGTGTTCAGCACGCCGACCTGCACCCGGAAGCTCCGCACCGCGCCCGTGCTCCGATCGCGCAGCCGCATGGTGTGCACGGGCGGCGCGAATCCCACGTCGCCCGCGGCCCAGAATCGCCGGAAATCCGGAAAGGCGCCGAGCTCCCGCATAATCCCGGCGAATCCGCCGGGATCCGCGGCCGACCCCACGGTCCCCCGCAGCCAGCCGACCGACTGCCGGACATCGGATTCCCAATCGACCATCACCTCCCGGGCCATGGGATCGGCGAACATCCACCGGTAGAGATTCCCGACCTCGCGCAATCCGGGAAACGCCTGCGCCCAATCTTCGTTCCCGGCCAGCACATTCCCGCGGGTGTCGTACAGCGCGGCCAGGTTCGGCCGATGCATCGCGAGCACCCGCAGGGCGTCGGCGTCGATCGACTTCCGCAACTCCGCGACCGTCGGATGACCGCCGATCTCCAGTCCCGCCAGATCGTGGAGATAGCGAAGCTCCGTGGCCGACAATGGATTCCACGACTCCAGGCACCGCACCAGCGCGTCCACCACCGCCCGGGTCGGCTTGGCTTTCCCACCCTTCTCCAGCTGCGTGATATAGCTGGCGCTCACTCCGGCCGCGAATGCCAGGCGTTCCCGGGAAACGCCCCGATCGTCGCGCAACCGGCGCAGCAGTTCACCGAACGAGGGAAGCGCGAGCGCCTGCCTCTCGTCGATACTTCCTACACGGCCCGTCATAGCCGCCCGGCTTCCTTCCCGCCCCCGCCGTATCGTCGGACAACACTCCGAGATTGCGGCCGGGGCAACGCCCAGGACGGAATGCTGCCACAATTTCCACCGTCGTGTCCCGCAACAACACCGGCAATCCGCTGAGGGCAAGGCCCGAATCGGCAAACCCATGGCATTTCGAGATCGACGTGTCACACCGGCAGGTTTCGATATCAGTGCTGCCGGTCTCCACAATTCCAGGAATTGCCGTCATCGAACTTGATACGGCGCAATCGAATTCGAGCGCAACAACGCCGAACCGGGGTTCCCCGAAGGTAAGTCCGAGATATCCGATCCGTCCGGTTACCGGCGTTTCCCGCGCGATCAGCGGCTGGACCAACGAGTTCCTTTGGTATGTTGCACCGAGCACGACCCTGCGGTGGAAAAGTCGTCCGAACGATTCGAACAAAGGGTGTGGGCCTTGTCCTTTCGAGCACTGCGAACATTCCGGGTGGCCGGCGGCGCCCTCGCGGCCGTCGTGGCGGCCGCGACCGGAATCCTGACGGTCACCGGCGCGCCCAGCGGGCAGGCCGCGCCCGCCGACTGCCCGAGCCTCTCCGTCATAGCCGTCCCCGGCACCTGGGAGACCTCCATCGAGGATCCGAAGCAGGGCATGCTCTCGCAGGTCACCCGCGGGCTGCCCAGCACCGTGCACTCCGACTACGTCAGTTATCCCGCCACCGCCTTCCCCTGGGACGGCGAGGTCTACGGCAGCTCCAAACGGGACGCCGTGAATGCCGCGCGGGCGCTGGTCGCCGGGACCGCGGCACGCTGCGCCGCAACGCGTTTCGCGCTCATCGGCTACAGCCAGGGCGCCGACGCCGCGGGCGACCTGGCCGCGGAGATCGGCACCGGACTGGGAGTGGTCCCGCCCGATCGGGTGGCCGCGGTCGGGCTGATCTCCGACCCGCGCCGCTCCCCCACCGATGCGCTGATCGGCCCGCAGGTCCCCGGCACCGGCGCGGGCGGAGCGCGCGCCGGCGGCTTCGGCTGGCTCAGCCCGAAGGTCCGCACCTTCTGCGCCGCGGGCGATCTCTACTGCTCGGTCCCCAACGACGATCTGGCCGGGCGCTCGGCCGGCCTGCTCACCCAGCTGACATCGCAGGATCCGGTCCAGATCCCGAGTTACGCGATGACCCTGCAATCCATTCTGAACGAGGCCCTCTGGCAGGGCGGCGCCGCCATCCTGTCCGCCCCGGCCGACGACCCCGCGAGCGAGCAATGGCTCCGCCAGGTCCAGGATTTCCTGGCCTCCGGCGTCCACCAGTCCTACCCGCACTACGTCGTCGACACCGACGGCACCACGGCCACCGCCTGGCTCCACAACTGGCTCGCCGACACCGCCGACCAGAAGCCCTGACGACACGAAACCCACACGGGCCGCGTCACCCCGACCTACCGGGTGACGCGGCCCGTGTCGTCACACCCCCATCGGGTTCGTCTGACGGGGGCCTACACAAATTTCCGGAACGAGTTCATTTCAAAACAGCCCGACCGGTCCTCGCCTCGGGGTACCTTCCTGCCCGTGTCCGTCAGCGGACCGGAAGGAATTGAAAGACAGTGTTCATTGGTCAAATCGGGTCGACCGCGATCCTTGCGGCCGACTCGGCCGACTCCTCCGGCGTCTCCGCCGGCACCCTGCTGATCCCGGCGGCCGGCGTGGTCCTGCTGGTGGTGGGCCTCGTCCTGCGCAATCGGTCGAAGCGGCCCGCGGCCGACGCGGCCGCCTCGGCCGGGCTGCCCAAACACACCGGCACCGTCGTCGCCGTCGCGGGCGTGCTGATCCTGGCGCTCGGCATCCTCGCCACCGTCACCAAGGGCGCCGGCACGACCGCCACCCACGATCCCGAACTCGCCGTGGGCAACTGCGTGACCGCCAGCGACTACCGCGGCGCCCAGATCGGCAAGATCCACGCCACCCCGTGTGACGACCACACCGCCGTCTACGAGCTGGCCGCCTCGGTCACCAACGGCGCCACCTGCCCGGACGGCAAACTCCGGGACGCGGGCTACTTCGTGCTGACCGACGGCAACCACTCGCTGTGCTTCGCCCCCAATGTCAAGGTGGGCGACTGCTATTCGATGCAGGCCGACGTCAACCAGATCACCCCGGTCGACTGCGCCAGCAAGGCCGGGCCCGGCGTCACGGTCCAGATCGGCGGCCGCTTCGACGGCACCACCGACCCCAACCAGTGCGCCATCCCCGCCGGGGCGACCGTCACGCCGCAACCCGCTCGCGTGGTGTGCTGGCAGCCGGTCAAATCGAGCTAGACCCGAAAAGTGAACGGGGCCGGGCAGTGTGACTGCCCGGCCCCGTTCACATCGTCAACCGGGAATTACACCGCCGCGGCCACAACGGGCACACCCTCGGTGAGGTCCTGCTCGCCCAGCCGCGGGTACGTCGGGTACTCGATGCCCGAGATGTACTGCACCGTCCGCACGACCTGGCACGAATAGCCGAATTCGTTGTCGTACCAGAGGTAGAGGATCGCGGTGTCACCATCCACGATGGCGGCATTGGCATCCACGATCGACGCCGCCCGCGACCCGATGAAGTCACTCGACACCACATCGGTGGCCGCGGTGAAATCGAGATTGCGGCTCAGCGGACCCGACAGCGACACCTGCCGCAGATACTCGAGCACCTCGGTCTTCGTGGTCTCCCGCTTCAGCTGCAGGTTCAGGATCGCGACCGAAACATCCGGCGTGGGAACGCGAATCGAGCTGCCGGTGATCTTGGCCTGGAAGTCCGGCATGGCCTTCTTCACCGCCGACTGCGCGCCGGTCTCGGTCAGCACCAGGTTGAACGGCGCGGACCGGCCACGGCGATCCGACTTGTGGAAGTTGTCCAGCAGGTTCTGGTCATTGGTGAACGAGTGCACCGTCTCCACGTGCCCGCGCACGATGCCGAACTCGTCGTCCATCGCCTTCAGCGGCGGCACGATCGCGTTCGTGGTGCAGGAGGCGCAGGAGAAGATCTGCTGCGACACGTCCTGGTCGCGGTGGTTGACGCCGTGCACGATGTTCGGTACGTCGCCCTTGCCGGGCGCGGTCAGCACGACCTTCGCGATACCGGGACGCAGGTGCTGCTCGAGGCCCGCGCGGTCGCGCCACTTGCCGGTGTTGTCGATCAGGATCGCGTCGTTGATCCCGTACTCGGTGTAGTCGATCTGCGCCGGGGAGTCGCTGTAGATGAACCGGATCACGTTGCCGTTGGCGATGATCGTGTTGTTCTCGGCATCGACCTTGATGGTGCCGTTGAACTGCCCGTGCACCGAGTCCCGGCGCAGCAGCGACGCGCGCTTGACCAGGTCTTCCTCGCCACCCTTACGCACCACCACGGCCCGCAGGTTCAGCCCGTTTCCGGAGCCGGCCTTCTCGATGAGCAACCGGGCCACCAGGCGGCCGATCCGGCCGAAGCCGTACAGCACCACGTCCCGCGGCCCCGGCGCCTCGGCCTTGTTCCCGTCGAGCACCTCCGCCAGCACGGTCGCGGTGAACTCGGGAATCGACAGCCCGCGGTCGTCGCCGCGGTAGGCGTGGACCAGGCGGCCGAGGTCGATCTTGCTCGGTCCCAGATCCAGCTCGCTGAGCACCTCGAGGAAGGGCAGCGTCTCGTCGATCGACAGTTCCTCGCCCTCGATCTGCCGCGCGAACCGGTGCGTCCGCAGAATGCTGATCACCGATTTGTTCACCAGCGACCGGCTGTGCAGGAGGATCGTCACCCCCTTGTCGCGATACAGCTTGCCGATAATCGGAATCATCGCCTCCGCGGCAGCCTCGTGAGCGTTCCAGCGGTCAAGATGGTCGGTAGTCAACACAAATCCTCGGGGTTGCCTCGATGCGTACGTGCACCGATGCTAGCCAGCCCCGCGGTATCACAAACCGCGGCTACCCGCATGTGAGATCCAGGTCGCGCCGGGAGCCCGCGAGGTCAGTCCCACCAGAACCACCACAGTGGCGCGGCCGCGTGCGGCTTCAGTTCGTCCAGCGTCCCCACGCCCCGATGCACCTGATCCGAGCAGTGCAGGAACCGCTCGAGCGAAACGGCAAGCACCTCTTCATCATTCTGCGGCTACACCAATCGAATTCAGCACCCCCGGATCCAATCGGCCCGGACCGACAATCCACTGCGGCCGGGTTCCGAACAGGAGGCGGTCGCCACGACGACGACCGCCCGCTGCCCGATTCGCCGTTGCGCTGGGCGCCTCAGCGCTGTGCGGAGAGGCTGCTGAGCACCCCGCCCGCGTAGCCGCCGCCGAAGGCGCTGCCGAGCGCCGCCGCCGCACTACCGACATCGACCGACCCGGCGCCGACGGCATTGCCCAGATCGGCTGCCGAGCCCGGCGTGATGTCGACATCCGTCAGCGGAAGCCCGTCCGCCGCGGCCGTCCCGATGCCCGCTCCGAACAGAGCGCAGGCCACCGCACTCACAAGAATGGTTCGTTTCATGAAGCTGTTCCTCTTATCCACGTCGCGAAGCAGGTGCAGTCTTCCCCTGCTCCGCGCGCCAGAGCATATGAAATATTGGCAATTCAGATGAGCGTTTTGGACCGTTTGGTATGCCGACCTCGCCCGACGCTCGATCGGCCCGCGTGGATAACACTGATTTGCGAATAGATCGCCGAGGCGCGTGCCCTGCGATTCCGAGCCGTGAAGACCGTGGTTCCGGCGGCACGCCCCTGACGCGGAGTCGTTGCCCTCGACGAATACCCATAGCCGCCAGCGCATTTTGGGAAGCCGGCCACATTCGTGTTGTGCCCTGCCGGCCGCCGACGATGGGGGTGTGACAGCAGACGCTTGGAAAGGCGGATAGACATGGCAGGTCGGCATCGTGCGGTGAGCAAGCCCAGCAGAGTGCTGCGCGGACTTCCGGTAGCCGTGGTCGTCCCCGCCGCGGTCGGCGTCGCCGGGATCGGGACGGCCGCGGCCGAGCCCGCCGCCCCTCGGGTCATCGAGCCCACCGCGATGGTGAACACCGCCGCGGACGTGGCAACCGACAGCCCGGCCGCCGAGCCGATCGCGCTCGCCGCGGCCACCCAGCCGTCCGCGCCGGTGGCCTTCGTCCCCGACGCCGCCACCTCCGCCCCGGTCGTCGATGCCCTCGAACCCGTTGCGCCCCAGCCCATTCCGTCCGCCGCCCCGATCGCCACGGCGGCTCCGATCGCGAGCCCCATCGAGAACGGCACCTACATCGGCCAGACAGCGGGCCAGATCCTCGGTGGCATCTCCGGCGCGATCCTCGGCGGCACCGCGGGCAGCGCCCTCGCCACCGCCCTCACCGCCGGCGTGGCCCTGCCCATCGGCGCGATCGGCGGCGGCATCATCGGCGGCGTGGCGGGCACCTACATCGGCTACTACGCAGGCTCTTTCATCGGATCCTGGGTGGCCGAGCAGGCCCCGCAACTGATCCCGAACGTCCTCCCCTGACCCGGTCCGCCATCCCTGCGGCACCGGCCCCGACCACCGGATAGTCCGCCTCCACCACTGTCACCGCTCCATCGCATGAGCGTGGAGCGCACGGGACTGATCGTCTGGGACGTCCGAATACATACGGCGAGGCGCTCGATCCCGCCCGCGTGGTGGACATCGGCGACGCCCCGAGCACTCACCGGACGCGATAGTCGATGCGCTGGAACCGAATACCATCGCCGCCGCGGTGGAAGAACTGTTCGAGGGTTGAGCGCCGCGATCCTTTCGCCTGCTCAGCCGCGATTCGCGCGGTCGGGTTCGGGTGGCCCGAGCAGGTCCCATCGGTTTCCGGAGATGTCGAGGAAGACGGCAACCTGACCGTAGGGTTCGGTGCGCGGCTCGGTCACGAACTTCACACCGGCACCGACCATCCGGCGATACGTCCCCGCGAAGTCGACGACCCGGAGAAAGAACCCGACTCGCCCAGCGACCTGATCTCCGACGGCGCCGCGCTGCCTGTCCCCGTCCGCTTGCGCAAGCAGGATTCCGGTAGTCGCGGCGGGTGGGCGAACGACGACCCACCGTTTGGGACGTCCATCATTGGTGAGCGACGGGGAGTCCTCGATCAGATCGAAACCAAGTGTCTCGACGAAGAACTCGATGGCGGAGTCGTACTCCTCGACGATGATCGTGATCAGCTCCAGATGCACTCCGTGAGCCTAGGGCGTCCCCAGACGGGCGTTCGGGTGAAATGTACTCGGACGGCGTGTCGGCTACGAGATGTGCCGGACGATTCCATCGGCTGCGGACTGTTCGATGGCGGCGAGGAGCCGGTGGTGGCGCAGGGCTGACTCGAAGCTGGGATGTGGTTGGCGGGCTTCGGCTATGGCTCGGGCGACTTCCTGGTAGAGGGCTGCGATGTTGGCCGGTGGTCCGGACCGGACGCTGGCGGGGACGGTGCGATAGGTGTCGGGCACGGCCAAGGCTTCGTCGTCGATCCGGATGTTCCAGTCGCCCCAGTGGATGAATGTCCCGGGCTGGGCTGGGGTGGCGGTCAACGTGCCGTCGCTGCCGACGAGCCCGAGGTGGAAGCCTTCTCGGGCGGGCCCATTCCCGCCGTGCACGGCGACGGAGGCGGTGGCGCCGCCGGCCAGCAGTCCGTGTAGCAGGACGTGGCTGGGCGTGGCGTTGGGTACGGTTTGATCCGTCCCCGCGATGAGAACGCGGTCGTGCGTGCGAGGGAGTCGAGCGGTGACCTCGGTCAGCGGGCCCGCGACCCGTTCGAGTGCGGCCAGGAAATGACCGGCCATGATGGTCAGGATGTTGGTTCCCGTCGAAGGATCCAGGCCGAACACCAGATTCGGCCATATTCGACTGCCGCCGAAGGGAGCCCCTTCCGCCAGCAGCGCGACCGATTCGAGCCTGCCGATCCGGCCGTCTGCCAACAGGTCTGCGGCGAAGCGGGCGCTCGGGGAATGGTGGCCCTGCAGGACAACCGCGTGAACGACGCCGGCTGTCGTGGCGGCCTCGGTCAACTCGCGCGCTTCGTCGGCGTCGACGCCCAATGGCCACTCGGACACAACGTGTTTGCCCGCGTCGAGTGCCGCCCTGATCACGGCGGCATGGCCGGAGGCCTTCACCGAGACGACGACCAGGTCGACGTCGGGGTGCGCGGCGAGTTCACGTGCGTCGGCGAAGGCGTGCCGTGCGCCGTGGGCGGCAGCCGCCCGGTCCGCGCTGGCCTGGTTGGTGGTCGCGACCGCGGTCACGTTGAACTCCTCGAGCGCTGCGAGCGCGGGTAGGTGTGAGCTGTCCGCCCACCCGCCGGCCCCGACGACTCCGACTCGGATCATGTCCCACTCCTTAGTTATGTACCTTTCGGTAAGAAACTAAGTGGCACGGCACGCACGTGCAAGCGGTAATGTACCGATAGGTAAAAAACACGGGACAGAGCACGGAGGACGGCATGCCCGGCGGACGCCCACGCGCATTCGACGCAGACACCGCACTCGACCGCGCGCTGGAAGTGTTCTGGCGGAACGGTTACGAGGGCACCTCGCTGGCCGACCTGACCGCCGCGATGGGCATCAACAAGCCCAGCCTCTATGCCACCTTCGGCAACAAGGAAGAACTGTTCGGCAAGGTTCTCGCCCGCTACCTCGACGGCCCCGGCGCCTACGCCGCCGACGCGCTGGACGCGCCCACCGGCCGCGAGGCGATCGAGCGGCTGATCCACGGGGCCGCCGACCTGACCGCAGGCGAGAACACGCCCCATGGTTGCCTGTGCGTCAAGACCGTTCAAGCCTCAGGACCCGACGCACACGCCGTACGCCAGGCGGCCACCACCGTACGAAAAGCCGCCGAAGCCGCGCTGCGCAGGCGGCTCGAGCAGGCCACCGACCTGCCGTCGAGCCATGAACCGGCCACCCTGGCCGCACTCGTCCACACGATCTCCGACGGCATCGCCGTCCAGGCCGCGGCGGGGCGCGGCCACGACGAGCTGCGACAGATCGGCGACTCGGCATTGCGCGCACTGCTGGACGAAGCCACCTAGACCGCCAAAAGTTCGGTGCTCCACAATGATTCAGCGAAGCAACCTGCGATGTGTTGTCGAGCTCGACTGGATCCGGCTCGGCCGAGGGAATCGCACACACTGAAGGCTAGGTGCCGGCCCGAGAGAGCGGCACGTGCGTGACAGCCGAGCGTTGCGACACGCAACTAGTGACCTAGGAGCTGCCAGTGTTGAGCAGCCGATCCAACTGGCTGCAGCCCGCGGGCGGGGGTACCGGTTTGGCCGGTGTGGATCCGGCAGGGGCGGGCTGGATGTCCAGCGTGAGCGTCTGCGTGGTCTTGCCGTCATTGGCTGTGATGACGTGGCGGCCGGCCGTCGACGGGATCCAGTTCACACTCGCGACCGGGGCGAGCGGGATCTCCGGATTGCCGTACGCGCGACTGCCCCCGATGCACTGGCTGTTGTCGTAGAAGCTCACGAAATTCGTCACGGTGGAATTGATGATCGTTACGCTGATGCCGTAATTGGTTCCGACGTAATAGGTTTGATCAGCGGAATCGATATGGAAACCGATCATATCGGCGGATGCGGCGGGCGCGCCGGTCGTGATGACGGCCACCGTCGCGGCCAGCCCGGTTATGCCCCAGCCGATTCGGCGGCCGGGATGGGTATGCGTGGTCATCGTTCTCCTGGTTCGGGTCCCGAGGTCCGGGGTCGCCGAACGCTACCGTTCGGAACGAGTGAAACGTGATGATTTCAATATTTGAGTGTGCCCCGACTTTCAGGGGGTCGACCGCCACGGGGCCAGGAGGAGTTCGCAGGCGCACTGGACGTCGGCAAGGGCCTCGTCGGCGGTGAGGCGGCCGGCGGTGGTCCAGGTGAGGATGCCGTAGACGCACTGCTCGAGCAGACGGGCCAAGCGGTGGTCTTCGCCGGTGGGGGCGGTGATGCCCGCGGCGGCCAGGATGCGTTCGGGCATCACATGATCCGTGATGAGCGCTGCCGCGGCGCTCGCCCAGGCGGGAGACGCGGTGATCGGCGCAGGACGTAGAGAAGTGCAATGGTTGCCGGACCATTGTTTGCGTGCGTTGTCCATGTGCTCACCGCGATCGCCGTGACCTAGCAGCTCCAGCTACAGCCCATGCGGGTCAGAAGGGCGGATCGTCATCGAGCGCGGTAGCCCCGAGGGTGAGCGAGGAGATGACGGTGGCTGTGCGGCGGGCGCGGATGCGAGTTCGCGCTTTCCGTCGCTGGGTAGGTGTGCAATAGACGTGCACCAGTTCGGTCATCGCGTTGGTCACCGGGCCCGGATCGATCAGCGGCTGTACGGGTTCGGCGTCGGGGACGCCGGTGGCGCTGAGCGGTGGCACCGGCAGGCCCGGGAAGAGGAACTTCGCACCCTCGGGCGTGGTGGTCACCGATCCGCCTGTGGGCGTGCGCCATTCGACAGTCCGGTAGGGGTGATGGACGACCTGCCAGCCATTGACCCCGTTGTCGGCCAGGGTCTTGAGCCGGTGATGTCGACGACACCGGCAACCCAGATTGGCTTCGACTGTGCGGCCGCCATTTTCGGGGTTCGCGTGGTCGAATCGGTCTTGGTGGTCGAGATCGGTGGCGGCGGCGGGCACGGCACAACCGGGCGCGCGGCAGCCACCGTCCAGGGCCCGCACTCGGGCGGCAACACGCGCACCGGGGCGGTACCGCAGTTCGCTATCGGCGCTGGGGTTTTCGACGATTGTGGCCGGGTCGACGGGAGCGTCAGCACCTCTGACGGCGCTGGTGTCCGCACCGGAGCCTGTGCAGGTGGCGGAGTTTGCGCCGGCGGCGACGCTTGTCCCGGTGGCAGAGCTTGTCCCGGTGGCAGCGTTCATGCTGGTGCCGGTGGCGACGGTAGTGCTGGCGTTGATGCCGGCGCCGACGGTAGTAATGGCGGCGGCTGCGTTGATGCCAGTGCCGACGGCACCGAGGGTGCCGACGGCGTTGGCGGCGTTATCCGTGTCGGTGATGATGGTGAAGCGGGCGTGGCGGGCGATCTGGCGTGCCAGGTCTGCGTCGATGGCCCCGAACCCGGCCAGCAGTGCCGGATTGTCGCGGAGCCCGGCCAGGGTTTCAGCCGAAACACCCACCTGCACCAACGCTTTACGCGCCAAGCGCAGTGGGTCGGCGGTCGCCGCGCGGGGGCAGTCGGAGTGCCCGCACCGACAGGTGAGTTGGCCGCTGCCGTCGGCCAAGGCCACCAAGGCATCGGCTCGGCGCTGGCTGGTGGTGCGCGGATCACGGCCGCAGCACTGGGTGACGGCCATCTCTCGCAACCGCTCGTAGAGGGCTTGTCCTCCAGCGGCGGGAAGCACCGCCTCCACCTGCGCGGTACCGTCGTCAGCGGCAGTGACCTTCACATACCGGTCGGCCTCGGCAGCCTTACGGCGGGCGGCCTGCCCGGCCGGGTCGGCCTCGAGCAGCCAGCGCCGCAGCGTGCGTCGCACCCTTTGCGGCTCAGCAGTTTCGGCGTATGCCGCGATACGTGGCTCCAGCACCGCAACCAGATCGTCGGAGGCGTTGGTGAGAACGTCGCTGATCGCGCGCACCCGCGCCAGATCCAGGCGCCCCGCCGAAAAGTCGGCCCGGGTCACTGGATACCGGTGTGCCAACCCCAACCCCACCCCGATCAACCCGTCGACCGAGCGCTGCGACACCCGCAAGGCGATCCCGATCTCGGTGGCCGCGTCTTCCCCTGCATACAAGGCCCCCACCCCGAGTGCGAGTTGCTGCGCGCGCCGCAACCGATACAGCCGTGTCATCAGGTCGATCTCCTCGGCTTGAGCCGCGGCAATCATCGAGTGCACCACCTCGAGCCGCTCCACCACCTCGGTGGCGGCAAGCATGTCATCAGCGGACTCGGCCATGTAATCGATCATAGTTTCGAATCACGCAACACGACAGCAGGATCAACCCAACACGCACGGTAAATTGTTGGCTAACAGAAGATTTGGTCGTCAGCGTATGCTCGTTGAGCGTCCCGACATGTCGTGACCCGCGCAGTTCGACGCACTCACCCGGCAGCGCGGACAGTACCGGGCCTCAGCCCATCTCGAGGCGAGCCCAGCCGTTGGCAACGCGCATACTGCCAAATTTCGTGCGCTTGCAACCGAGCGGGAGGTCTGAACCGCAAACCTGTCCGACCCGGCCGCTACGGTGATCGGTACACAATCGCTAATGGGGGCCAAATATGGGTTATGACATCAGCTTTCATCCTGTGGACATGCGTCTGGTCGAGGAACGGGTCATACCGTTTCTGGCCGGTCGGGGCAGCGACGATGATCTGGACGATCTGATTGCCGACGCCGTGCGACAGGCGAAGGTTCGGTTTCGTGCGAACGCGTGGGGACTGGGCGTTCTGAAGACATCCGGCAGCGGGGATTTCGATAGCGGCCTCTACCTCTGGGGTCGGCCGTTCTTCGTCACCGCCGACGATCCGGCGACCGTCGCCGAAACCGTTGTGCGCTATTGCAATTCCGCTCTCGACGAGGTCGACGACCTGGCCCGCAGTCAGATCGACCTGCTCGATCCGGCCCTGTCGAAACACGTCGAGCCCGACATGGCAGGCACCCTGCCCGCCGACCATAACCTGGCCAAGGGCTTCCGCTGGAAGCTCGACCTGCTGCGGGAAGCGACGTCCGCAGTCCGCGCCGGCCGCCCGACCATCCGCAATGGCGATGGCGACGAGATCTCCGCCGCGGACGCACTGACCGGCAATATCCAATTCGTCCTGATCGAATTCCTCGCCGCGCTGCTTCCCGGCTGGATCGAGCGCGGCCGGGTATGGCCCACCGAACTGGCCGAACAAGCCACAACCAACGGCTATCCGCCACTGTCCGACAACACCCCGTTGTTCGGTTCCTTCCCGGCCGAATTCCCGTCGCTGGATTGGGAATCCAACTGGACCATTCCCTCCAACTACGCGATCGGCGGCTACGCCGCACCCTCGAACATCCAGCCCTTGCGAAACTGGCTGTCCCAGAATGTCGAAGCACTCGCCGCGGTGGGCGACCAATGGGACGATCGCCCCTACGTCCGCAAGGCCCTCCGCAAGTTCGACGAAGCCTTGGCCCTGGCCGAACTGACCGGCTCCGCCTTCGTCGAAGCCGCCGAGATCTACTGCCCCGGGATGGGCACCGTCAACTGACGCCCGCCCACTCCTTCGCACGCATGCCGCCAGGCGTCCGCCTATGCCGCAACCCGCGCGGTCCGAGGTGGCCGGCGCGACGCATCTGGCGGCGAGACCGACTGCAGCCCAGGATATTCGTATTGCGGACTTTCGTGTGATGTCGGATGCTCGGAAGTGGCGTCATGCTGTTGCCGAATATCTCTGGGCAACAGCGCATCCCGGCCGGGGATCGGTGACACTCCGCAGGGAGGTGATCATGATTGTCTGTGGGCGGCTTGCGGAGGCGGGGTTGGACGCTGCGCGGCGACTGGCTGTGGAGTATCTGCTCGGCGCCGAGGGGGTCGACCGGTGCTGGGCCTGGCGTCCGGACCTGGTGGTGTCGGCGCTGATGGGCGGGCAGGTGATCGGCGTATGTTTCGCGTCTCCGGGCTCCGGAACCGGGATCGTGGTGGACGGGATCGCGGTGGACGGGGACTTTGCGGGCCGTGGAATCGGTTCGAGGCTGTTGTGAGAACCTGCACACCGTCGTGGTCCTCGACTGCGCGCTCGTCACGCTTGGGGAGCTGCTCCCGATGCGATGGCAGGAGCTTTGGGACGACTGATCCACCGCTCGCTCACGATCGCCTTCAGGTAGAACGCCCCACCTCAGTCGGTCGCGAGGCGGGTGGGCAGTGGAGCGAGGGAGAAGTTCTTCCAGATGTAGGTGTCCATCTGGTGCTGGTCCAGGGTCAGGTTGTCGACGCGGTCCACTTTGCCGTCGGAGTTGAAGTGCCACACCAGCGCCCACAGGGTGTCGACCTGGCCTTCGCCTTCGGTCGAGTAGCCGCGGTGGATATCGACGACGTATTCCGCGTTGGCTTCGAGGAAGAACGTCTCGGCCTTCATGCCCGCCTTGGCCAGCTGGGCGAAGAAGGCCAGGACCTCGTCGAGTCCGTGCTTGGTTCCGGAGAGCGCGTGGTGCCCGGGAATAGTCCATGCGATGTCGTCGGTGAGTACCGCCCTCATGCCGTCCAAGTCGTAGCGCGCATATGCCTCGAAGAAGTCGCTGATCGCCTGGATCTTCGGGTCCTGCTGTGTCACCGCGTGATTCCTTTCGAAGAGGGGATCCGCAGTCTGCGTCCGGTCGCTGGCAGAACGCTGGCATCGGTTGCCGGCGACGGACGCCCAGATAACGACCCAGGCGGCGGCCCTCGAACAAAGAACCGGCAGATACCGTGCGGTACCTGCCGGTTCAGCGTCGGGTGCGACGAGTGGACTCGGGTGCCTCCGAGGCTCAGCGGGTGGCGATGATCGCCGAGCCGTGACCGAAGAGACCCTGGTTCACCGCGATTCCGGCGCGGGCATTCTCGACCTGGCGACCGTCGGCCTGGCCACGCAACTGCCAGGTGAGCTCGCAGATCTGGGCGATGGCCTGCGCTGGAATCGCCTCGCCGAAACAGGCCAGGCCGCCACTGGGGTTCACCGGGACCCGGCCGCCCAATGTGGTTGCGCCACTACGCAACAGCGCCTCGGCGCCGCCCGTTTCGCAGAGCCCGATGTCCTCGTACCAGTCCAGCTCCAGCGCGGTGGACAGGTCGTAGACCTCCGCGAAGGACAGTTCGTCCGGCCCGAGCCCGGCCTCCTCGTACGCGGCCTGCGCGATGGCGGAGCGGAACGCGTGCGGCGGGGCCTCGACGGCCACCGCGGAATCGGTGGCGAAATCCGGCAGATCGATGACGGTCTTCGGGAAGGTCGGCGTGACCGTCGACAGCGCCCGGATGCGGACCGGGTCGGCGATGCCGTGCCGGCGCGCGTAGTCCATCGACGTCAGCACCAGCGCGGCGCCGCCGTCACTGGTCGCGCAAATGTCGAGCAGCCGCAGGGGATCCGACACGATGGCCGAGGCCGCGACCTCCTCGGCCGCCACCTCCTTGCGATACCGGGCATACGGGTTGTTCAGGCCGTGGCGGGCGTTCTTCACCTTGACGGCGGCGAAATCCTCGAGCGTGGCACCGTGCAGCGCCATCCGGCGGCGGGCGTAGAGCGCGAAGTAGATCGGGTTGGTCGCGCCGAGCAGGTGGAAGCGCAGCCAGTCGGGATCATCGCGGCGTTCACCGCCGACCGGCTGGAAGAAGCCCTTCGGGGTGGTGTCGGCGCCGATCACCAGCGCCACATCGGTCAGTCCGGCCAGGATCTGCGCACGCGCATTGGCAATGGCCTGCGCACCCGAGGCGCAGGCGGCGTAACTGCTCGAGATCCGCGCACCCGACCAGCCCAGTGCCTGAGCGAAAGTCGCGCCCGCGACGAAGCCGGGGTACCCGTTGCGGATGGTGTCCGCGCCGGCGATGTACCCGACATCGAGGTGGTCCACCCCGGCATCGGCCAGCGCCGCCCGCGCCGCGACCAGCCCGTACTCGACGAAGTTCCGCCCCCACTTGCCCCACGGGTGCATGCCCGCGCCGAGGACGGCGATGTCCCGATCGTTCGTGTCAGTCATTGACCGGCCTCCACATCCACACCGTGTGCTCTGCCTCGTCGTCCTCGTACAGCGTGCCCACGGCCAATTCCACCGGCATGCCCACGGCCAGATCGTCCACGGTGAACCCGCGCACCACCTGTCCGAGAATCACCATCTGCTCGACCTCGAGCTCCACCGCCGCAACGACATACGGCTCGAACGGATCCGCCGAGACATAGGGCGCGGGCGGCTTGTACCGGGCATCCGCGTACGACCAGATCCGGCCACGCGTGGAAAACAGGTATTCGGCCAGCTCGGAGCCGTCCTTCGCACCGGCACAGCGCGGGTTGCGACAGGCCAGCGTGTTCCGCGGGAAATACGGTGTGCCGCAATCCTTGCACCGGCTCCCCTTGAGCCGCACCACACCGTCGTCCGCAGTGAACCAGTCAGCCACAGCGGGGCGTTGTTCTTTCTGCACAACCCCGACGGTATAGGAACACGTTCTATTTTGGGGCCGAATTCCACTCCGCGGATCCGCGCCCGGAGGTACGGTGACTCCAGATGGAGGATGCCCCGGCACCCTCGAGTCGATCTGGAGTACCACAACGCGATGGGCACCAAAGCCATTGACCCGCAGTCGATCCGCAACGTCACCCTCCTCGGCGACCCCGCCGACACGGCCCGAGTGGCCCACCACCTGCACCGCGGTTCCGGCAACCCCACCTCCAGCCCCGCGACCACACTCCACTGGGCAACAGACGGCGTCGAGCACACCATCCGCCTCGCCGAACTATCGACCCAAGCCCCCATCGCAGCCCTGCAGCGCTCCATCCGCGTAGCCGACGGCGTGATCGCAGTGGTCGACGCCGCCACAAGCCTCGCCCCCCGCCTCGAAACCATGCTCCGCGTAGCCGACGACCACCAGGTCGCCCGCCTCTGCCTCATCACCGGCCTCGACCACCCCGACGCCGACTTCGACCGCTGCGTCCGCACCATCGCCGACACCCGCGGCGCAGCCCCCCTCCCGCTCCAGATCCCCATCACCCCCGGCCCCGACCTCGAGGGCCTCATCGACCTGATCGCCCTCTGGTCCCTCGAACCCCTGGCCGCCGAAATCTATGGCAACCACTGGAAGCTCGCCGAACCCTGGCACCGCAATCTCGCGACAACGGTGACAGCCCAACGCGCCAGTTCTGCTACCCCCGTCACCCAGCCAGAACTCCCCCGCGACCAGCTACATCACCGAATCCGCCACGCAACCCGCATAGGCGACACAATCCCCATTCTCTGCAACTCCGACGCCCTCACCCCACTCCTGGACGCCATAGTCCGCTACCTCCCGTCCCCATTGGACGTCTGCCAACCAGAACACGCCCTCGACTACTGACGGACGCCACCCTCGCCGCGAATCAGCGCGGCGCTTTGCGCACCTCCTTGATCATTCCTCTGATCTGTTGGCGCAGAACGAATTTCAGGACAGCAATCCGAGTGAGGCGGGCCTGTCCTAACCGGCCCAGCCGACCCTCGTCCGGGGCGGGCGTGGTTGGGCTCGTTCTCGCAGGGTCAGGTAGGAGGCCAGGGCGGACCGGGCATGACGACGGAACGGTTCGGTGCCCACCGGGCCCTGGGTGATGAGGATGCGGCGGACGCGGTGGCGGAACATCGGGACGCTGATGCCGAAGATGGTGAGGACTTCCTCGCTGGGCGGGCCGCCGAAAGGCTGCCAGGTGAGGGCGAAGTCGATCAACTGCTGTTCGCCGCTGTTCATGGAGAAGCAATTGTCTCTCGGTGGGATGGTGGTCAGATCGCGATGAGGCCGATCTCGGCGCAGCCCTGGAGCAGGGCCTCCCGGCCGAAGGCTTCGATGGGGCCGACGACACCCGTGGTCAGCCGTGGGCCGGTGAGGAGTTGCGCTGCGCCCCAGGCGATGAGCTCGCCGGTGAGGGTGTAGATGCTGGGGCCCTCGAGGTGGACCTCGGCCAGGGCGCCCGTCTCGTCGGAGGCGACGGCGACCACGTGGGTGAGGGTGCGGGCGCGTTCGGCGGTGTCGGGGCCACCGGCCGGGCCGACCATCGGCCGGCTCAGCAGATCGACCAGGGCACGACCGCCCGGAATCCGCACGGTGGCAGCGGCAATCGCGGTTTGGATCGAGATCAGTCGGCTCAGTGCAGGGAACCAGCCGTTATACACGGTGACGTTGTCGAGGGCCGGGAACGCGCTGGGCAGGTACAGCACTTCGGTGCCGGAAACGAGGAATGCGCTTCTGCGGCGGCCACGCACGGTGAACGCCCGAACCTTCGAGGCGGTGCGTGCTTCGGTGATCCGACGGTCGAGGCCGGCCACGACCCTCGGGTAGAGCTCCGGGAAGAGCCGGACTGCGTAGTCGAGCACCTTTGCGTCGCGGCCCACGCGGATGCGCGGCGAGCCGGCGGCGACGCCGTCGAGGATGATGTTCGCGGCATCGGAAGGCTGCATCCGCAGCAGTCTCCGGTTGTAGAAGTCCACCCGCTTACGTTGGGAGGCAGTGAGATCGACGCCGCGGGCCGACGCGTCGGCGAGGTTCCCGGAAGCGATGCCGGTCTTCACGCCGCCGGGGTGAACCGTGGTCACCTTGACCGGATGGCGGGCGGCGAGGACTTCGGTGCGCAGGGCCTCGGTGAAGCCGCGGACGCCGAACTTGCTGGCGCAGTAGGCAGTCAGCGTCGGCTGCGCCAGATGTCACCTGCGGACGACCCCGCGCTCATGCGAGCACCGACACAGCGAGCTGAGCTGGACGGCTTACGGCCGGGGTTTCGAAGTGCAGCTCGGGATCGAGGATGCTGCCTTTTCGCAGGATGTGCACGTCCTCCTGGTAGTTCATCGACGTCCGCCACGGCATCCGATCGCCCTGGGTGGGCAGCTGGTCGACCACGCGCTGGATGTAGCCCGCGGCGAAATCGAGGAATGGCCGGGTCGGCATGGTCTTGTCCGCGACCTCGGCGCGCGCGATCCGGTAGCCGTGCTCGTCCATGTGGGCCAGCAGGCGGCAGAAGTGCTCACACAGCAGGCCGATCTTCAATGTCCACGACGAGTTGGTGTAGCCGATGGCGTAGGCCAGATTCGGCACTCCCGACAGCATCAAACCCTTGTACGCCATGGTGTTCGGCAGCTCGATCGAGCGGCCGTCCACGGTCACCGGGATACCGCCGAACGCCTGCACGTTCAGGCCCGTGGCCGTGACGATGATGTCGGCGTCGAGTTCCCGGCCCGAAGCCAGCCGGATACCGGTCTCGGTGAAGGTGTCGATGCGGTCGGTGACCACCGAGGCCTTGCCATCGCGGATGGCGGCGAACAGGTCACCGTCGGGGACGGTGCACAGGCGCTGTTCCCACGGGTTGTACGGCGGATTGAAATGCTCGTCGACCGGATAGCCCTCCGGCAGCTGTTTGGCATTGGCCCACCGGATGAATCGGCGCACCTGGTGCGGGTACTTCTGCGAGAGACTCCAGATGAGCTTCTGCTGGGCGATGTTCTTGCGGCGGGTCCAGGCGTAGCCGCGTTCGTCGCCGAGCAGCCGCTTCATCGCGTTCGCGATCGGGTCCTTCTTCGGCACCGGCAGGATATAGGTGGGGGTGCGTTGCAGCATCGTCACGTGCGCAGCGGAATCCGCCATCGCGGGAATCAGGGTCACCGCGGTCGCGCCGCTGCCGATGACGACGACGCGCTTGCCGGCGTAGTCCAGGTCCTCGGGCCAGTGCTGGGGGTGCACGACCGTGCCCCGGAACCGGTCACGGCCGGTGAACTCGGGGGTGAATCCCTCGTCGTAGCGGTAGTAGCCGGCGGCGGAGAAGATCCAGTCGGCGGTCAGCTCCACCAGTTCGCCGGTGTCGGTGCGCTCCACCTGCAGCGTCCAGCGCGCCTCCGCCGACGACCAGGAACCCGCGATCACCTTGTGGTGGTAGCGGATTGCGTCGTCGAGGCCGTTCTCGGTGGCGGTCTCGCGCAGGTAGGACAGGATACGTTCGCCATCGGCGATCGACTGCTCGTCGCGCCACGGCTTGAACTCGTAGCCGAAGGTGTGCAGGTCCGAGTCCGATCGAATACCCGGGTACCGGAACAGATCCCAGGTGCCGCCCAGGCTGCCGCGGGCCTCCAGGATGGCGAAGCTCTTGTGCGGCAACATGGTTCGCAAGTAGCGGCCCGCACCGATGCCGGAGATTCCGGCGCCGACGATCACGACATCGACGTGTTCAGCGGACGACGTCCCGGAGGTCTGAGGGGGTGTCATAGCGGCTCCTTGTTCCGGCTCCGCATGCCACGCGACGGTGCGGAGACTGGATTCCAGGATCGAATACCGCCGGAGAGTTGCGCCACAGCATAGTGACGCACGATATTGGGATTGTGGTTCAAAATGACGCACGCGGTGCGAGATGGCCCGAGCCCGGTCCGGAAACCGTCGCCCTCATCCGGCAGGCGGCGGAGATCGCGCTGAATCAGCCCGCGGAGTGGCTCGAGGACCTGCACGAGGCCTCCTTGGCGGGCGAGCGTATGCAGCGAATCGCGGACGACCCCGCGCTCGCCGACGCCGTGCGGCGCGCCAACGTCGCGAACGTCGCGCACTGGGCCTGGTGCAATACGCAGCATCCCGGCCGCAGGGTCCCGCCGAACCTCGGACCCGAAGCACTCTCGACAGCAAGGGATCTGGCGCGACGTGGACTGGACGAGGCCTCACTCGAGGCCTACCGCACCACCTACAGCGTCATATGGAACCGCTGCATGGAGGTGTGTTTCGCGCTCACCAACGATCCCCGGCAGCTGCGTGAACTGTTGGAGCTCGCCTCACTGTCGATCTCGACCTTCATCGAGGACACCATCGCCGCCGTCACCGACCAGCTGAAAGCCGAGAAAGCCGACCTCACCCGGGGCACCCACGCCGAACGCCGTGCCACCGTGTCACTGCTGCTCGAAGGCGCGCCGATCCGTATCGCCCAGGCGGAAGCCCAGCTGGGCTACCGGCTGACCGGACCGCACACCGCCGCCACCCTGTGGGCCACGTCCTCCACGGTCAGCGACCAGCTCGAGGCCGCCGCGGAACTGCTCGTGCGGATCAGTGGTGCTGGGCACCGGCTCACGATCGTGGCCGGCGCCGCGGCCTTGTGGCTGTGGCTGCCCGTCGACACCGCACCCGAACTGGCCCCGATCATCGAAGGACTCGATGTCGCACCGGACATCCGCATCGCCATCGGCCGGCCGGGCACCGACCTAGACGGGTTCCGCCGCAGCCACCTCGACGCCCTCGAAACCCAGCGCATGCTCGCCCGCCTCACCTCACACCGGAGAGTCGCCCGACACCAAGACATCCAGCTGGTCGCCGTCCTCACCAACGACCCCATCCGCGCCGACGAATTCATCACGGACACACTGGGCGACCTGGCCGGCGCCGACCCCGAGATAGTGGAAGCGCTCACCACCTACATCGAAGAACAGTGCAGCATCGCCCGCACCGCAGACCGCCTGTACACCCACCGCAGCACCGTGGTCCGCCGCCTGGCCCGAGCCGGCGAACTCCTACCGCGTCCCCTCGGAACCAACACCATTGCCGTCGGCGCAGCCCTCGACGTCCTCCGCTGGACCCGCTGACTGCCCCATGCAGCGGTATCCGACCGCAGATTGCCCCACGAAAAACCTTGGCAGACATGCGTGTTCAAGAGACACCCCAACAGAATTCGGCTCCGATCCCGCCGTCGAGATCGGGATCGCCCTCGTAGCTATCGAGCGCAAACATTTCGCCGACCACTGGGTGCAGGTGCTCGACAAATACCCAGTCGGTTGAAACCCGATTTCGCGTAAGCTGAAAGCGGACGCGCCGTACTGGTCACGCGGCGACCGGAAACTACTCGCATCGAGGTGAAAGAAACATGGCCTCCGATGTTTCGCTACAGCCCAGGTGAACCGGGCGCAGGTAATTCGTTTCGCCAGCAGACGAGAACGCCAGTAGTTTCTGGTTACATCCTGCTCGGGCCGGGCCGCACCCGGAAGTAAGAACAAAGAAGAAAGTACGATCATGCGTAGAGCAACGGCGCTCTTCGCCGCATTACTGTTGGCCATCCTCTTTTCCATCACCTACGCGATAAGCCCGACGGCCCGGGCCGCCGGCTGCCCCGGCGACTGGGCCATCGGAGTCGGCGGCTCAGGCGACCCGTCGGTGTTCGCTCCGTACGTCGATCAGTCCGTCGGGTACAACGCCGCCCTTCCGGTGTCGGCCTTGAACGAAATCGACCGGCTCTTCTGGTCACACCGCACAGAATGTCCGCGCGATCACATCCGTTTGATCGGGCACAGTGAAGGTGCGGGCATACTCCACGCCTGGGTCACCGCCCACCAAGATGTCGGCAATGCGAACGCCATCCTGCTATCGGATCCCAAACGCGCTCCGGGACCCGGTTCGGGTGGACTGTCCTCGACTCCCGGGAATTGGCTCATCGGTTATCCGCTGGCGGGTGTCGACGATTGGTTCGGCAACATCCCGGTGCTCACCGTCTGCAACCACGACGACGAAATCTGTGACACATCGGCTGGTTGGTTGGGCTACGTGTTCGCGGGCGCGCATGATCGCTACGATTTCAACGTCTGGGACTACGGCGATTGGAATTCCGGCGTCTGGTATCGATAGTCGATGATTTGAGGTATCAGAATCGGCAGATGTATCCAGGGGCTTATGTGGAAAGAAATTCGCAATGCAGCAGATCTAATTGATTCCAGCGGCCATCGGCCCACAACGCGGCGCTCCGCGGGGACAAGTCCTGCGCCCCGAAGGGAACAACCTGTTGCAGGGCAAGGGTTCTCAGCGACGATGCAAGGAACAGCGATCGCCTGAGAGGCTTTCGAAGGTGGGCGCAGAGGGGATCGAACCCCCGACCG
This sequence comes from Nocardia sp. NPDC059154, assembly GCF_042755705.1. Taxonomy (NCBI): domain Bacteria; kingdom Bacillati; phylum Actinomycetota; class Actinomycetes; order Mycobacteriales; family Nocardiaceae; genus Nocardia; species Nocardia sp. NPDC059154. The sequence continues at coordinate 97,776 of NZ_JBHZCS010000014.1, read as the reverse complement.
CTGGTGTGTAAAACCAGTTCGGCCTGTGCAACTGCACCCACCGGCCGACCAACATTTACCCCGACGGATATCCCCGCACTACAACGTCATACGATGCAATGCGCTGGGACTCAAACAGACATAGAAACCCGTGCCAGGACAGGTGTCTGCCCCACGTTCAGCCCCACGGAGTTACAGGCTTGCCCCACGACTCTACAAGCCCAATAGCGGAGCGAAATTGAGATGCGCAAAGCCTCAATGGGACAACACCCGCACCCCCCCCGAGTGATCGCCTGCCTACTCCTCGCTGACCGTGCGCAGTTTCGGAGCGCGCTGTGAATACCACTGACACGCCTCCAGCGCCCCGCGCCGGTTGCCTGTCACAACCACGAATGAGACGAGCCCAAGTCATGCGCCCTCCCGGGTCCGCGCCCAAACGTGCAGCAACCCCGGGATGGTGCCACCAAGGTCCAACCCGCCGGCGCGGACGCGCATCGGAAGCTCGATAGCGCTGGCACTGGAAGGATGGGCTTGGGATGGCCAAGGCCAGCTCGACTGTGACCGCCTGCGGTGGATCGACCACGCGCCGGGAGCGGTGGATCGAACTCGACAGACCATGATTCGAACATAGTTTCGAATCTTTACCGCTACTCTGGCGCAGCGACCGACCACTGATCTACACCGCCGCTGGGCTGCCTGGCGACGAACGACGCTTTCGAGATCACGGGAGTTTCACCACGTTGGCTCTCGAGATTGTTCCGTGAGTGGCGAGCGCACTGCTTACTCGGTGAGCATCTACGGTCGAGAAGCGCGTCATAGCTGTCGCATAGAGGGCGGCGGCGTAGGCAGTCGCGAACGATGTGCCGCAGTAGCTGCCGCCAGACTTGGACGCTGCGACGTCCTCACCGGGTGCCGCGATGACGTCGAGACTGCCGGTGGCGTCCCAGTTCGACAGGTTCGCGAGTGTTTTGCATCGGACGTCCAGGGCAGTGACAGGAACAGCACCTGAATACCGTGCCGGTGGCGCGATGCTTGGCTTGCCACCGTTACCGGCCGCAACGAGGATCGCGCGGCGACCCTCGGCGGCCCATTTGAGAAGTGCCGCGAACACTTCCGATCGTGCCGCGGCGCGCGTCATTCCACAGGTGACGCATGCCGTGTTGGTGCCAAGGCTCTGGCGATACGCCAACGTGATGACATTCGCACCAGAAAGCACTGCCCGCGTAAGCGCGTGGAGTATATCCCATTCAGTACTGTCATCACCCGCCATGCGAATCGGCTGAATGTTCGCGGCAGGTACGGCGGACGCGATGAGCGCTGTGACGAGCGTTCCGTGGCCTTGCGTCGATGCGTCGCCGGGTATGAGATCGAGGCCTTTTCCGACGGGCACCGGCGTGGGTGCTCCTTGCCAGAAGGTTGCGTCGAAACCATTGTCAAGAACCGCGATATTGATTCCGGCGCCGTCATTGGGTTTTTGGTTCACCAGGCCCAGGTGGACGAGATATGCGGCATTGTTGCTGCTGATCGTAAAAGGGTTGGGTACCTTCTCGGGTACCCCGGTGGCGTCGTACCGCCAATTCGGTGAAGCGGCCAGCCGGAACGGCGAGGTAGCGATCTCAGTCAGCCTGCGACCCGGTTGATCGAGTATCAAGTCATAGAAGGTCTGGCGCAGTTCGTCGGCATAAAGCAACTCGGTCCCGATCGGCACATCATGGAGTTCCACCACGAAGGGCAGCAGCACTCGTGATTGGCCGCTTGAGTACGGCGACGGGACGGACTCGGTGCCATCCGGCCACACTTCGGGTGGCACTTGGTTGAGGTCGAGCTGTCTCACAGAGCGAGCCCCGAATCGCCCCGAAACCATTTCGATCGCCTGGTAGGCGATTTGTGTGGTTGGCCACCGATCATCTGGTCGCAGAACTACGACCTGCCCGGCGGCTAATTCACACATTATAGAAGATGTCGTCGGTTACCGCGTCGGGCTCATAGTCGGAATCTGCCTGCAACTGACCGCTGATCGTCCCCTTCCAATCACGTTTCACCAGAGCGCATTTAAACAATGGAGTCGCTGCCTTGCATAAGCACACGAAACCGTCACCCTTCCAGCCCGAGATACCGAGTTTCAGTTGCGGGTCTGCGAGCCTGATACCCGCCATGTCGAAGGGCAATTTCACGGAAGAGTTGAGCTGAAGACTCGATGAATTCTTCGACGAGATGAGGATGGTCGCAGAGCTGGCATCGATTACCTCAGTGACCAGTGCCCAAGAGCGATCCCACCACCCATCGTCGGCGGCTGATGTGATCCACCGTCTTGCAATCTCGACCTCCTGATACCGGTGATGCCGCGCTCCGAGGAAGTCAAGGACGAAGCCTCCGGCCTGAGTAAACGACACATCAATCGATGCAGAGACACTCACCCCACCAGGCCCGGTCATCCCCGCGCCCGCGTTCGCGCTTGCCATGCAGCTTGACGCGGCGAAATACGTTGGGTGGCCGTCGGCTTTCGCGGTCTTCACGGGCAGACCGTCGCCCCATCCAGGCCACGCCCGGGTGCTACCCAGCCAGGCGTGCATATATCCCCCACGACCAACCTGGATATAGTCGCCAACGGCGAGCGAAATCCACGGCGGATACGCTCCAAACCAGCCAGTCGTTTTCCGCACCAACTCGGCGTACTTCCGTGCTACCTCGGTCATAGTGCCCTCCGCACTAATCGGGACGTTCGATGAAAGTCAAGAGAGCAGGCCCAGCCATCACGCTGAAGAAAGACAAGCTTACCGAAGCCTCGTCTTCGGAGGTGGGCAACTCGCGGGCGGCAGTTCGGTGCGGTAGCAGTCCCAGCAGATCGCTCCCTCCTCGCGACGGACGCCGAGCGCTTTCATTTCGTTGCAGCGGGCGTAAACACGCGCGCGGTGCTCGCAGCAGCGCTTCGGCTCGCCCTGCGGACATCGCCGGTCCTTACAACGCGACTACTCCGGCGTAAGGTACCCGGAACGCCGAGCGCGGATCGTAGCGCAAACCTGCACTCGGACGTACTGGCTGTTGCTTCCATCCGGTGTCGACTTTGACTCATGACAGACTGCTCGACGGAGCAGCTGCCTTTATCCTCGACACGCTACGCGCTTCTTTCCTGGCTTTCGGCGTGCGAGTTGTTACCGTCGCTTTCGGCGTGCGAGTTGTTACCGTCGTCTCCGGACAAGATGCGGCCTATGCGGGCCAAGATCGGCTCGAAATCAGCGAACGTATTAGCGTCTGCCCCGTCTCCGCATAGACTGTTGCAGAGCTGCATCTTCCTGAGCTCATAGCGCGTCGTCTCTCTACCGTAATCGCCACCAACTTTGATCTCTTTGTAGAATTCATCCGCGAAGACCGAGTCGGGCAACATATTCTCAATCCCTTTCTTCACGTTGCGATCATTCGATTTAGGCAAGGCGATTATATGCAGGTTTCCTACCTGCTCATCATTCTTATTTGCATCGCAGTCATAAACTGCGACGATCTTCTTCGCGACAATCTCTGGATTCGCTTTGAGGAAGTTTATAGCAGAATTGAGCGCATTATCGCCGGTGTTTCTTCCTCCCTTTCCTCCATTGGAATCACCGATCCACGAGAAGAGGTCCGCTAGATGATCGTATCCCAGTACCTGTGCAGCTGTACGGAAGTAGATCAGATCAGTCTCTCCGGCAAGCAGAATCGCGGGTCTCTCGTTGGCCATCACACGGTCTTTGACCGCATCTGCAAATGCTTGCGTTTCGCGAAGAGCGACCAGGGCTAGCTCGAATTCTTGATACCCCTCGGCATGCATAGCGCGACCCGACGGCATTTCGATTAGCCTAACGCCGGCAGGAGAGAAGGCTTTCTCCATCCCGAGAGCGAATAACGGAGAGTGGCTCGATAGAATGAACTGCACGTCGGGGAATAACCGGATCAGTTCGGGCAGGGCCTTCATTTGTAGGTCAATATGCATGTGAGCATCAAGCTCGTCGATTACGACGATCCCTCGCATATTGTTGGCCGCGTCACCATATCGCAAGATGGTTCCGAAGATGGCCAATAGCGTTGATTGCCCTCCGGACAGGCCATCGAGGCTTGTGACCAGAGCCTTCCCCTCTGATTCAACCCCTACCTTTCTCGGGTTCTTCCTTCCCGCCCAATAGAATTTCGCCGAAGGGTCATCCAGAATTATTTGTATTATCTTATTGGCCCAGTACAATGCTTCCTGCGTCGCACTATACTGCGCGGCGTCCAGAACCACATTCACCTGCGATTGTTCGTCTGTCGTAAACTCAGATACGATTACCGGTAGCCTGGATTCGGTGATAGCTGCAAGCAGCCATTGTACGAACGCGTCGACTCCGCGTTCCACGAAAAGCGGTCGGTCGAGAATCGAACTGTATTTATCCTTATCTGCGAAAGAATCCTCCGGCAGCGCGCCGCGATTGAACCAGAAAGGATGCTCTGATCTACTGGAGGGAAAGAATGCGTAAACTCCGGTTCCGAAGATTTCAAGCGCCTCTTGCTCCCTAAGATCGAATCGCTTACTGCTTGTTCCCAATGTCCAGGTTGCTGCCCCGGCAAGGGTTTCGGGAAGTTCCTTAATGATCATACTCGGATTGACTTGATCGGTCGCTTCGTGATGGAAGTACGAAGTGCCTTCGTGGTCGAATCGAAATACCGAATAACTGCCCGACTCTTCATAGCTTATGGTCTTGCCGCCCAAGACTCGGAAATATTTACGCGACCGACTTGATCCGGTCAAGATATCTTGATAGCCAGCTTCGGCACCTTCCATAAGCGCATCTGCAATTAATGACAGGAGGTTGGTCTTCCCGGTACCGTTGCGCCCGACGATTACATGGGGAATCGGGTTGCCGGATTCGTTGAATGTGAAGTTTAGATGCACATTCCTTATCGGTCCGTTGTTCCGTATAAGGAGTTCATGCAAATGCAACTTTCCTCCTGGCATGCAGAGCAGGGTATGTTAGGTAGGGCTTTGTCGACGACCAACACTACCGGCAAAGCACACGGGGAATTTCGGAACCTCAAGTTTCGTAGTTGGCAGCTGCCCTATCAGAGGCGCAACTGGTCTAACGGGACTGCGCACTCTCACCTCAGGGCGAGCAACACCCGCCCTCACCCCACTTTTGAAACACGCCTAGACCCACCCGGTGACCGCGGCGAGGACCAGGACGAGCGCCACGAACAGCAGGATCTTGAGGTAGTGGCCGCGTGCGGCGAAGGCCGCGGCAACCTCGCGCAGCTGGTTCTCTCGCTCGGTCAACTGCCGTCGGGCATCGCCTAGGTCAGTAACAGCCTGTCTCTCCATGGCGCTGATCTCGGTGATGCGGCGGGTCGCGCTGCTGATGGATTCGCTGAGGCTGTCGCGCTCCCCGGCAGCGGCGTCGCGTTCGGCTGTGCGGGCCTCGAGGTCGCGCTCGTGGCGGGCGTTGGCGTCCTCGAGCGCCTTGATCTGGCTGCCCTGGACGCGGATCGCCTTGGCTTGGTTGGCGACTCGGGTGTCGGCGGTCTTGAGGTCGCGGCGCAGGGCGGCGATGTCGTCGGCCTGTTCCCTGGTGTACTTCGTCCAGTCGACCATGGTGGCCCACCCTGCCTTCTCGGTATCTCGATATCCCCACGCCAGTTCGCCGTCGATCCAGGCGTCGAAGAAGGAGCGGATCGCGATCGGCTCGACCCCGAGCACCGCGCGCCGCGAATGCCGTAGGTGCCCGGTGTGGGCGAAGTAGTGCCCGCCGGCGGTCGGGGTGAAGCTCTTGACCCCGAGCGCGGGCAGTTTCTCCACCCAGCTGCACGAGCGGGTCAGCCACACCACCTCGGCGCCGGTGGCATCGCGGTGGTGTTCGGTGCGCGCGGGCGTCCTCGAAACTCAGTGACGACCATTGGATTATGAGATCAATCACTGTCGGCTCTGTGCAGGCCAGCAAAGTACCTGCACGTCATGGAGCCTTTTTCCATAGTCTATTGGTCTAAAGCCTCCTACGGCGCGCCCGATGCGGAGCGAGTCAGAAAGGCTGTTCGTCGGGCTTCGGAGGTTGCCCGGGAGCGCGACGATGGTGGAGCTGCTCGTCCACCTCGGCTTCGAGAAGGTAGTCGAGGACCGCCCCGATCTGGTCTTCCAGCTCGAGGGCGTGCCGTTCCAGCTCGGTGGTGTCCGCGTCGGATTGCCGGACAGAACCTTGTCCATCTGGCTGTATATCTCAGCGAGCTCGGTTCGCAGCGGCTCGAGCTTGTCCTCGGCCATGGCATACAGCCTAGGCGGTGTCGCCCATCTCGCGAGCAAAGCGCACCGTTCGACGGCAGGGTCCCACAGCCCGAGTTCCTTTCGCCAGCGACGCTCACACCTACGAATGGCCGGGTCACAATAGATGAGGATGAGGACGGATCCGCAGACGAGCCATACCCCACCGCGGCGAGACGCTGTCGCCCGAGTCTGGCTCATCAGGATGCGTTGTGATCATGCATATTTCGACGTCGCATGCATCGCGGCAGATCCGCCGGGATATGGGGCTGTCCGCAACTGTCCTGAGCGGCGTTGTGAGGCACCAATTGCCGCAGCCGGATGTCGGCGAGCGGGGTCATACTGCCACTGCCGTAGGGGATTTCGACGGAAGGAGAATCATGAGCACAGACAGACAACGTGACATGATGGCCGCCGCGGTCGGGCTACAGGACTGGCAAGCCGAGTACGCCGAGCATCTGGATATGCTGCCTGCCCGGGCTGTTGCGGGCGGCTGGTCGACCACTCAGCTGGCGCAGATCCGCAGCCTTGTTCCCGCGATCGTTGAGCGGATCGGGACGGAGCGACCGTTAGGTGCTCACCGCTGCGCGACACGGCTGGGGACCCGGCTCATGATCGGGGTAGCCGATGACGATGTTCGGGTGTTGTACGAGCTCGGGCACCTCGAGATAGTCGGCACTTACTCGCCGCCGGATGAGCACTTGGATCACGCACTGTTCGCGCTCCACAAGCTCGACGCCTTGTCCAGATCCGTTGTAGATCCGGTGATTCAGGCGCGTCTGCTCGGCACCACCGCGACCCTGTCCGAGACGCAAGCGTGTGCCGAGTTGGGTTGGCCCGGCGGGACGCTTATAGTCGCGGTCCTTCTGAATCGGATCCGGCCGAACGCGGTCGGCCGGTTCACCCGCGACGCTGTAGCCGCTCTCGCCATCGATGCCGAGTTCCAGCAAATGCTCGATCAGATTCGCCCAACACAAAACGATCAGTAATCCAGCGCACCAACCGATCTCATCGGCGAACACCTGCGGTTGATGCCGTTGCTGTCCGACAGGATCGATACATCGGCTGATCGATTTGTGATTGTCGCGCCGCCGAGCAGGCTCGCAGAATGGCGGGTACTCAACGAGCGCGGGGGAAGATCATATGGTGGAACGCGGCGGCTTCTGGTTCGCCGGACAAAGGCGCACACCCAACCCGACACCGGCCGAACAGGTCACGGCCCAACCTGGTGTGCCGCAACCCGATCCGCCAGAACCGACACCCGAGACCGCCACGAAGCGTCACTGGGGAAAACCGCGACCGTGTCGATCGCGGTGTGCGGGCTGTTCGCGTCTATCGGCTCCTGTGTGGCCGGGTGGGAAGCATGGCGCACCTCCCGAGCGGCCGAACGGATCGCTCGAGCCCAATTCGATGTCGGTGGTGGACAGATCACCATCGGGCCGAACCTCTGGGGCGACGCGAGCCCCTGCACTGGAGGGAAGTCGGTGTTCCCGATCGAGGTTGAGGTCCACAACACTGGCCGCCTCGCGACACAGGTGCGGCTGGTCGTGAAGGTCGATGTCAGTGGACCGGATGGAGACAGTGGAACCTTCGGCTCGGACCAGGTCGCCGGCGCGTTTTTCAACGATGCGGCGGCTGTTCCAGCGTTGTCGACCAGCATGGTTACTGTCCAGATGTCGTGCGAGCTGATCACCTACATCGACCGGCGGACCACCATCCGGTACGACACCGGCGGGGGCCCAGTCCAATCGTTGCCGATGCCGGACGAGTCCCTGCGAATCTTCTGCCCGGTCCCAGAGAAAGGGTCATATCAGAGGCAGTGCTGACCTCACAGCGGCAGTGCCAGCGGCACCAACCTCATGAGATGGCACACCTAGCGCTGGGCGCGCGAGGATTCGACATCGACCGACCGGGCTCGGCACGACGCCTGGGAGTCAAAGACCGACGATGTCCGTCGAGGGCGGTCGTCGTGCGGGACCTACCCAAGTGATGACCCCGCCCTTGCGAGGCCTTGCCGACCGCGGAATGGTCAGCGAAAGCAATGGGACGATGTCATCGTGGATCAGCCGGCCGCTTTTGTCGCCGGGCTTACCCGGGCGGTCGTCCACCAGGTAGGTGAGCACAACGCCTCGTCCCTCCGCCTCAGGGAGGCTGGCGATGCCTGCTTCGCCTCGTGCAATCGGAGCTATCGCAGCTCGGTGCTTTGCGTCCGAGCCGGTGAAGCCGATACGCCTGGGGCGTCGTGAGCGAGTGATGATCGGAGCCGGTCGGTCCAGTTCCTCGAAGGCAACCTTCTCTACGAAGGTCGCCGGTTGCGGCCACACGACCGCCCACTCTGCGATCCGGCCACGGGTAGTCGCATCCAGCAAAAAGCGATTCAGCCGCTCGATCTCATCGTAGTAATTGTCGTGCCACTGGAACGTGTCGAAGAGTCGGAGAAAGTCGTCGGCACCTATGGTTCCGACTTTGGCGGTCACCTGTCCTGTGCCGAGATCCGGACTCGCATAGGGCAAGCGGACTTCATGCGTCGCGGTCGCGAGCAGAGGGATGCCGACGTCGAAGAGGTTGGTCTTGTTCGCATCAGCGCCCCGTTCCGGCAGGCCGTAGCAATCCTTGAATCCGCCGGGCGGAGCCTCGAAGTAGATGACCGCGTTCCTCATCTTGGGTCGACTCGTCGGTTTCAACCGAAGGCGGTGCTGGTCGACCAGGAGCGGGATGTGCTCTGGCTCGATGATCGGGAGGCCGTCTTCGCCCAATCCGCCCAGGTTGCGGATTCGTTCGCGGAAGGCTTCCTCGTCGATGAGCAGTGCCTCGAAATCCTCGTACACCTCAGTATCGATGTAGAGACGGACAAGATCCTGATACCCGCTTCGAAAACCGAACCACCGGCCCGCCTGCATGAGAGTGTCGCTTTGGTTCGTTCTGCGTCGGAAGTAGGAAACCGTGAGCCCTTCCACAGTGAAGCCGCGGCTGAGCTGCGTTCCACCGACCAGGATTCGCCACACCTCGCCGGTCGCGAAGTTCAGTTTCTTCTGTTGCTTCTGGACGGCGTCGTCCGAGTTGACGATCAGAAGGGGATTGCCAGGTATTTGAATGAGCGCTGTGTGAAGGAACGGTTCGAGTTCGTCGAAGTCGACCGGCACGACGTGCCCGGCCGCGCGAGCCTCCATCACCCTCAGGTGATCTCGCTCGTAAAGAGCCCTCAGCCGTGCAGACGCGTCCGCCGAGCCGTAATCGTTTGCGTTCCACGCGGTGCGCACGTTCCTCGCGATGGTGGAATGCACAGCCGTGCTCGTCGATTCGTGTACCAGCATCGTGTGGTGGCGGAACACTGCCCGTGCCTTGTCGGTTGTGGCCTTTGACTTTCTGAACAGCTTTATCGCCCCGCTGAGGACCCATGCGTCGAGTGCCTCACGCAAGTCCTGCCGGCCCAGAGACTGGCCCTCTTTGGGCAATCGCACGTGCGCCTTCTTGTTCGAGTTGGCGAAGGTCCGCTCCTGGCCGTCTGCGTCCTCGTCGATGTCGTGGAATTCCTGAAGGCCCATGTAACCGTCTGGGCGATCCAGCGACAGCACGAAGTCAGAAGGGAAGATGTCGTGGGAGTCGTTCGGATCGATGAACACCGATGCGAAAGGCGTTGCGGTATAGCCGATGTACTGCGCGCGGGGGCAGATTTCGAGCAGGCCCGTTATCAGCTCGTTGATCCTTGTCCGCTTGCCCTCCTCCGGGTTCGTATCGATGGAGGCTTGGTCCGATTCGTCGTCGATGATCAACATAGGGAGGTCGGCCAGGTCGCCCGGTATCCGTTTGATGCCTTCGATCAATTGGCTCAACGGCGCAGGGTTCTTCTTGATCACCGCTACGTAGGCGTCGGCGCGAAACAGGTTGCCGGGGTGATTGAGCCGCTCCTTTTTGTGGACCTTGTGGAACTTGAACTGCGTCGATCCTGTCAGGGGCAGTTTGTAGTCGCTGACGTAGGTGGTCACACGATCGATGTACGACACGTTCTCGTCCTCAAGAGCAGTGCCGTGCCGAAGGAACCGATCCCCCTTCCAGTCGTCGTCGGTGCTGTATTCGATGCTGGTGCGCGGATACCGCGGCTCCGGACTTCGGATACCGAGGATGTTCTCGACCCCGATGAGCTCCATGTCGATCCGCCGTTGAGTCTGTGCGCGCAGGATCTCGACCGTACCTGTAAGGACGATGATCAGCGGGTAGCCCACATCGATCGCCTTGGCTATGACTCCGTTGAAATGGGCCGTCTTTCCGCTTTGGACGTAGCCGACGACGAGCCCCTTAGTCTGTTCGCCCCTCGTACTGGTGGGGTCGCTGAGATGCGCGATCACTTCCGTGGTGGCTTGGTCGAGCGCGGCGATGGCGTTGTCCGGCCACTCCTTGGTGGAGCGCAGATACCGCTCGTACCCGTCCCAGTAGACGCTCTTTCGTATGTGGCGGACCGCATGAAACCACGGTTCGCACTGTTTGGAGATGGTCGTGAAGTGTTTGGGATATACGGGGATCTTGCCCTCGATGACGCTCGCCAAGGCGTCGTCCAGGTCCAAGGCGGCATAGACGGACTGCCTGCGCTCCCTCGAATGCGAGGCCGTTCGCTCGCTTGCGGTGCCCAACAGCGCATCATCGTCGATGTTGTCCCAATGGATGAACGCTTGTCGCAGTCGAACGAGGGCGGGCTCGTTCACCTCAGCATTCCGGATGAACGACGCGACCACTTCAGCGGTTACTTCCGTTCCGGAGAGGTTCGCCAGGAGCGGCACGAGTGGCCGGGGACCGCTGCCTAACATTATGTTCAGCAGCTGCTCGAACACGTTTGCCCAGTTCTGGTTTGGGTGGCCCATGCGGTCTAGCGCTCCTTCGATTCGACGAACCCGCTGAGCGGCGCGGGCAGGGAATTGGGCGGCAGGTCGGTCAGGTCCACTCGATAGGTCACATCCGAGACGAGCTGGAAGTTCGGTACGACCGGCGCTATCAATGCGGAAGTCATGGCGGGGAAGTCCGTCCCCACCAGGTAAGCCCGCGGCTCGTTGCGGAGCGTCCACGACGACTGGTACAGATCGGCTTCGTCGGCTCTCCACCCGAGCTGGTAGAGATGGTGGTCGATTCTGGCGGCGTATCCGCCAGCAAGACTTCGAACGTTCGATATCAGGGCTGGCAGAGTCCGCCCTACAGGCGAGGGGGCGCGGGTGATCTGAATCGAGATGACGCTGAGCGGAATCTCGCGGGTGGGGACGAGCTGCGTAAGGTTTCCGATGAGGTGTCGGCGTCGCTCGCCGGTAGTGGTCTTGACCTCGCAATGGATGTGATCGAAAACGAAGTCGTGCTCCTCGGACATCGGGCCTTGCCAAGCGTCGACCGCGGCACCGTCGCCGATCGTGCGAATGAGGTGTTCGAGAGCGAGCAGCTCACCGAACAGTCCGATCTCGACCTCGACGGTCAGGCCGCTACGACCGGCAATCAGGTCCTTGTGCCTGGTCACGGCCTGGGGCACAGCGGAGGCGAGCGGTGTCTTGTTGACTTGCAGGTCATCGGCTATCGCTGTTAGCAGCCCGTACGCCCCGTGCACGTCGTCGTCAACTTGGACGACGACGGCAGCATGGTCGCCCTCGTCGTCGCGAACGACACGAAAGTCGATGTTCTTGAACTTGGCTAAATCCGGTGCCGGAGGCCGGTACTCGGTGATGAGGGCGATCTGTCCGAGGCTCTGATCCAGCCGGAGCTGGCACGGAGGGCTCCCCTCGATCGGCAATACGAGCGGAGAGCCTCCTTTCCAGAATCTGTCCAGGTTGGACAGAGTGAGATGTCGTGCATCGCGGGATGATTCGACGACGGGCCGGATCGCCGGCGCTCTGTACTGCCTGCTCTGCGCAGGCACATTGTCGGTCGATACGGGAGTCGCTGATCTCCCGATGTGCTTGTCCTGCTTCAAGTCAACCCCTGCCTGCACCCTGTTCGGGAATCGATCTGCGCCCGAAGCACCGCCATTCGACCTGCCGACGTTCATGCTCGACGCCTTGCGTCCATATCGTCGAGCACGAGACCGGTCAGGCGCGGTTCGCGTCGATCAGCGCGCGTAGGTCATCGGGCGTGAGCCATGGTGATCCGCGGTGGATCATCCGATGGCAGTTGGCGCACAACAGGATCAGATCGTCCAGTTTGGTCGTCGTGTCGCCTGATACATGAAGCGGCGTGACATGGTGGCATTCGGTGAACTGCGCCCCTCGGCTGCCGTACACCTTCTCGAAGTCGAACAGGCAGATCTCGCAGAACACGCGATCGTGGCGCGCGAGGAATTCGGCGATCTTCTTCTTCCGGAGTGGCCTGTCACGTTCGCGCGCATAGTGCCAGCGCCGCAGGAGACGGCCTTCGCGCGCCTCAGCGCCGCCGGCCTCGTCGTCCGCCGCCTCTTCCGTGTCCTCGTCGATCTGCGGAACCGGCAGCTGCTTGAGTTCGCCTGCCAGCACGGCGGCCCGAAGGGCGGTCGCAACGGCCTGCATGTGATCGGGATCCTCCAGGAAGTTCTGGAGGACCATCCGGTCTGTCACACCGCCGTTGGTCGGGCGTCCGCGATAGTCAGGATGCTGCGATGCGATGTCCGCGGTCTTGCGGGCGACTCCGTTCGGGTTGCGGAAGGTGTCGCTGCGAAGGTCGTGGGGGTGGATCGGGAGGTGCTGCAGCACACCGGATAGTTCGATCACTCGCTCGTCGGAGTCCTCAAGCTGCCGCCAGTTGTTCTGCATGACCAGATCGCACGCCAGGATCACCTCGTCGCGAGCCCAATCCGGCGATCTCCGCGG
>NZ_JBHZCS010000014.1:75378-84719 GCF_042755705.1 Nocardia sp. NPDC059154 | reverse complement strand
GAGGCACGACGAATCCGAGCTCGCGCAGCCTCCGAGCCACGGTCGCCTCGCCTCCGCTGAATTCGCTCGCCCGCAGTGGATTTCGGCTGGCGAGACGACCGTGGGCGGCGCCCGCGATCGCTTTCGAGTCGTATCGTTTGCCGTCGTATCGCAGGTGGAAGGCCCGCGCCTGGTCGAATCCGTACTGCGTCAGGAATGCGTCCTGGCCGATTTGGTCGTATTCACGAATCGCCGCGAGCACCGCCGCGCGAGTGAGGTCGCCTAAACCCATGCTGGCACAGTATCTTCTGGCACCGACAGCCGAGGAAGTCCGGGCGATCCGAGGACTCCGCGACCACGTGAGCGCGGTAACGGCCACACCCGTCCGCCGATACGGCTAGCTAAGAACGCAAGGTCGAGGCTGGGAGCGGTAGCGAATGGACCAAACTGTAATTCAAGGCACCTTCTGGTATCCAGAATCCGGCGTCCAATCCGCCGGGGAATTGACCATCGGAACCGGAGGACAGAAGTCAACGCTTTCTGTCCTACAGAACATTATGCCCGAATTACACGTAAAGATCACAAACCCCCATCAGTACGAAACACATATAGCCTATGGCGGCACGGCAGAGGAAATCGTCGAGGACTTTGCGCCGAGGACATTCTTAGGCCAAACCGAAGAAGGCCAAAGAATTACACTCGTCGACGCGCAGGGAGGCTCTGAGCCTTTCAGCGCAGGCCAACAGTTCGATTGTAAAATCGTTCTGATCGGAGACAATCACGTTGAAGCACACCAGAGGTTTGCTCAGTGCCGGTATGTGATTGCCGGAGATTTCTTGCAGCACCTCCACGAACAACAGGCCCTCGTTGATATTCTAGGCGGCACTGCAGTCGATTTCGAATACGCAGATAACTCGATAGTCATCACTACGCGATGCGAAGATGGCGCTATCTTGCTGGAATTCGAGCAGTATATTCTTGGACCGCTCAAGAATCTTATGAAAATCGTTGCTGGCCGCCGGTTACGCTTGCGGTCCACTCACGTACGCGTAGACGACAACTCGGCCTGGCTCGAGGTTCATATCACCCGCACAGAACGTGCAGAACCAAAGCCTAGCGCCCGGCCAGGCATGATACATGACAGGTCGATCACGGAAGCGCGGGTAGCAAAGTGGATCGAGATCGGCTACAAGGCGGACAGCCTTGTGGATGCACTCGCAGGAGCCGACGAGTCCGGACCGATAGAGACGCAGGTGATCACCCTTTGCGCAGTAGCCGAAGGGTTACATCGGAAGCTCCTTGCCGAACGAAAGAGCTTTCCAAATCTGATCAAACCACAGCTGAGAACCGTCCGCAAAGCGGCGAGGGAGGCTGCACTAGCGCGTTTTCACGAGCTGGATGAATTCGACGACGAGAAGATCAACGATCGAATGAACGCCGGACTCAACATGCTGAACGATATCAGCTACCGCGCGCGCATCAATGAACTATCCACGTATGCCAAGGAATTCGACGAGGACCTGATTATCACTTCAGCGTTTGCCGACTGGGCACAATCAGTCCATTTCGTTCGAAACAAGCTGGTTCATCAGCTTCCTTACGAGAGCGATGATGACGAGACCGAACTCACTGCCGATCAACTCAGGAAAGAGAAGGAGAATCTATTCAATCTCAACATAGCGGTCGCATACTCCCTGTCTTGGGTTCTGCGGCTCGCCCTTCTCAAACTCGCAGGATTTCAAAACACAGACATCGTCGAGGACGATGGTCTCCCGGGTTTCCGGCCATATGAATTCTCCTGCGCGAACGTAAAGTTCGCGATCAAGGACCATCCAAGAAGACGTGCGTGAGTCCAATTGGCTCTGTTCTTCGGCCCGCCCGACTCCAGTGGGCGGGCTTTGGCCAGCGAGGCAGTCCTCACGGCAATTGCGACCGCGGACGCCTCGCGTGACAGCGTCAGTTGTCCCGACGACGCGAGCCAGCGGATCCTCTCCGCGACACTCGCGAAACATTCACTCACACAACGGTAACCGTGATACCGACACCGAGTTTGCAATCCTGTAAGTGGGTCCCGCACACCAGAATTGATGTGTACGCCTCAATCAACTGGATTAATGAGTACGCCTCAACGCGCGCGGCTCACCCGAACAGCGCGAGCTGCTCCACCCGGCCCGCGTCGGCGAGCAGGTCTCGGTGCCCGACCTGGGCGCCGGTCGCGAGCAGCCAGCAGCCGAGGTGTTCGGTGTAGGCGGGCGGGATCGCTTCGGCGAGTTCGCCGCGGTCGTCGGTCCAGTCGATCCCCATCGCGGTCTGCCACTGCGCCACAGTGCCTTTCCCACCACCGTTGCCGTACACGGCCACATACGGCCCGTCATAGCGCTTCCCGTGCCGATACCCCGCGACCCGGCCGCGGTGCGGGACGTGGGCCGACTGCGGCATCGACCAGCCCGACAGTTCGAAGTAGCGGTGGCGGATCACCCCGAGCCCGAACATCTCCCCACACAGCGTGATGTCGCGGCGCACATCCGCACCCTGCACGTTCTCGATCACGCTCGGCACCCCGAACCGCGCCAACGCATCCCGGGTATCGGGAATCAGCTGCGGATACCGGCGGCCCCGGTTGGTGCCGGCGGTCAGGGTGCACGACGCCTGACACGGCGGGCTGGCGTGGATCGCGTCGAACTCGTGACCATGGGCGGCAAGGAATTCCAGCGCATCCCCGCGGTGGAACTCGAACGGATAGTTCGGCTGCTCGACAAGATCGACACCGACCACCTCGAACCCGGCACGCGCGTACCCGACCGCAGCCCCGCCCGCGCAACAGAACAAGTCCAACAACCTCGGCCGACGCCCCGCCGACACGAGAACGGTCCGGGTGCTCATCGCGCCCCCTGAATACCCGTAGCCGGCGTGTTCTGCTGGGGTGGCGTGGCTTCGGTGACCGTGAACGGGTCTCGGCAAACCCCGCACAGGATCGGGCCGGCGTCGATGGTCTTCTGCCGGGCGCGCACCCGCCGCGGCGGCGTGCACCCGCACACCAACGCACGCCCGTTGCGCGGGGCCTTCTCCTCCTCCGCGTCGTCGTCTTCCGCGTTGTGATCGCCGGTGCCTTCGTCGTTGACCCCGACCGGGTCGTGTTCGGAACGCCGGTGCGCCACCAGGACTCGCTCCAATGCCTCGATCTCGCGGCCGTACCGGCCGGCGGTCGCGTCGGGGACGGTGGTCAGTGACCAGCCGCTGCCGGCGCTGCGTTCGACGCCCAGCCCGAACTCGGCCGCGATCTCCCGGAATCTCGCGTTGTGGTAGGCGCCGCCGCGGCTGGTGTCGGCCACGCCCCGCGCGGACGCCGCGCCGTGGACGGCTTCGTGCAGCAGGGTGCCCAGCACCTCGCGTGCACCGAAGGCAAGCCCTTCCCCGCCGACGAACAACTCCGGTAGTAGCTCCGGGCCGTGTTTCCAGCGCGCCGGCCCGAAGTGCCCCAACCGCACACCCTTACGGCCCACAGAGCCGGCGGCCATGGTCACCACGACATCCGGGACATCCGGATGCCGGGCACGCAACTGGCCCCAAATCGATTCGATAGTGATGATCAGAGAACCTGCGATGGCGGTCATACCACGCCCCTCAGAACTTGATGATTATCCATCAATTCTACCGAAACATGTTGCATACCAACATGTTTGATCAGCACGGTTGAATCACGAATTTGAGGAGTACTCATCAAAATGGCTGAGCTTCAACCTATTTCGCAACATCAATGCCGTTGATGCGTATGGATCAACGCGCGTTGATGACTACTCATCAACCTGGTGCGCCCGCCGGCGCGCCGCTCGGCTGGGACCGCGTATCGTTGCGAACCAGCGCCAATCGGTACGGTCCAATCTGCGCGTCTACCAGTACTTTTGAGTGGGTCGAGTGGCGGACTTTTCGCCGCGAATTGGTGGCCGCGTGGGCAACAATCGCCATTGCCACGAGAACCCCGGCCACAGCGTTGCTGTCACGATGCTACTGAGTTGCCTTTGATCAGCGGACGTTCCGCCGTAGCAATGGTCGTGGTTGTCTGAATGCTGCGGTAGACCACACGGCTTCCGCGTGCGCTCCCCTCCCCTCTCTGTGAAGGCCTGCCCCCGGCGAGGGCGGGGGTCCGGTGGGCAGCGCCCCCGCGCGCAGCCGTGAGGCTGCGGACATCCCGGAGTGGAGCACGTGCCGGTCGTGGTGGGGTTCCTCTCCGCTTGGCCTGGGGCGTCTCGATCACACGGGTACCGGTCGTCAAGGGTGGCGCTTGCGCCATCGGCTTGCCGACGCCTCAGGCGCCCTTGATGGCCGGTACCCGTGTGATAGCCCCAGAACAGGCCGAGCGGTGAGGTGCCCCACCACGACAAGCCGAGCGGAACGCAGGCGCGAGCGCAGCTCGCGACACCCCGCCTAGAGGTAAGTCGCCGTACGAAACCGGGCTGATACGTCTGTCGCGGATCTGTAGACCGCCACGTACGCACATGAGTCGACCACCTCGAAGCGCCGCCGAAGGCGAGGCGCTCCGTATGCCAGCGCAACCCCATCGCAAACGCACCGATACCTACCCAACGTAACCACTTCTTTTTCTCTTCACCACCACACCAACCCTCCCCTACTTGATCTTTTTGATTTCTGATTGCTCCCCACCCCCACCCAGTTCGACATCTCGTTGATCACGAAGTGGGCGATGAGATGTCGGACTGGGTGGGGGTGGGGAGTGAGCAGAAATCATGCCCTTCGCCCCAGCTCGGAGGAGGGTTGGCGTGTTGGTAGAGAGCGCCACTAGGTAGCACACTCGTGTGCTACCTAGTGGCTAGCTTTGTGTTGGAGTTTTCGCGCCTCCGACCGGCCCGGCCAACACCAAGATCTGCCGTTGGCCCTATGCCGCGACACGAGCAGTGCCCTCCCTCGGCCGGACAGTGTGTGCCCGGCCACCGGATTGTTCAAGGGCGCTCCTACGTCGCGTCGCCTGACGGCGATGGCCTGCGGCCACCCTTGAGCAACCCGCCGTCCGGTCACGGAAAGCCTTCGAAGGGAGGGCCGGGGGAACAGTAAGGGAGGATCCGAAGCCGATGCGCCGAACAATCGGCGCATATCCGGCAGGCATTCGCTCATGGCGATTGCCGGGCGTCTGTATAGGTGGTCCCTGTTGCCGTCGCGGGTGATAGACGGCCTTCTCGGCAGAGACCCGTGGGGTTCGTTTCCTGTTGTTATGTGGATTAGCTGGCGGGTATGCGTTGAGAGTTCTACGGTTGTCGTGGTCGGGCCAGTGATCTTGCACCGCTGCAGGTTTGGGCTAGCGTGGGGATGTATTCGGAGGTGGAGCGTGACGGACGATCCGGTCGGTTTGGCTGAGGCGATTGCGTCGGTTCGTGCCGAGCTCGAGCAGGCACGGCGGGGTGGTGAGGGCCGGGAGATCCAGTTCCGTGTGGGTGAGGTGAATCTGGATTTCCAGGTGGAGGTTTCCCGCGAGGCTGGTGCCGAAGCTGGTGTGAAGGTGTGGGTGGTGACCGCCGGCGTGAAAGGCAAGGTCGCGGATAGACACTCGCATACGGTGAGAGTCACGTTGGTGCCGCAGATCAATTCCGGTGGCGAGTGGGTCGATGTGCGAGTTGGTGACGACGTCACCCAACGCCCGGCCTTGCCCGATGCCGTCCAGTAGCGCATCCGGTACGAGACCGGCGACTCTAAACCGCTTTCCTGCCCGCGAGGTGAGTCGTGGCGGTTGATGTTGCGCGGGTTGCGCAGTTGTTCGCGTCCGGTGCTGGCGGGTCGCGGGTGGGGTCGGGGTATGTGGTGAGTGATCGGCTGGTGCTCACTGCCGCACATGTGTGCGTGGATGCTGGTCTCGCGCTAGGTGATCGGGTCGAAGTGTGTCTGCTCGGATCTCGATGGGTAACAGCATCGGTGGCGTGGCTGAGCGCTGAGGTAGATGTCGGTCTGGTGCGTGTAGACGAGACTGAATCGTGGTCTGCCCCTGGGATATCGATGCTGCGATGGGGTCGGCTGACCGGGGCAGAGCCGGTGGCTGCCGCGGCGATTGGATTCCCCTGGGCACAGCAGCGTCCGGACATGGTGCGAGACACCGAGCATGTCGTTGGTTTCGTGGCACCAGGCACCGCGCAACAGTCGAAGCTGTTGCATCTGACCGTCTTGTCTTCCGCGCCGGCGGAGCGGCTTGCCGTATCGGTGCCGGTGCCTGACAGTTCGGGCGCAGCATCGGCATGGGCGGGCATGTCGGGGGCAGCGTTGCTGGTGGGCCCCTATCTCGTCGGTATGGTGATTGCCGATCCTGCCCGCTACGAGCGCAATCGGCTGGTCGTCATGCCGACGGGACGGATCCTGGCTGCGGCCGGGTTCGCCGAGGCGCTCAAGGACCAGCCGAGGGTGGTTGAGGTGGGCGCGGCGTGGCGATGGCAGTTCGCGCAGGGCAAGTCATTGAGTTTGGCGTGGCCGTATCGGCCCTTGCCGTCGGGGTTCAACGCGGCTGCGGCGCGGCATCGTCTGTGCAATCCGGAGCATGCCATCGTGCCGTTCGCCGGGCGCGATGATCTAGTAGCGGGCTTAGTTGGGTGGTGTTCGGCGGGTGGTGCGAAGCTGGCGATCCGCACGATTACCGGCAGCGGTGGCAGCGGTAAAACACGGCTGGCGGCCGAGGTATGTGTGGCGGTAGCGGGGCTGGGCTTGGACGCCGGTTTCGCTGATGTGGATCGTGCGGGCGGAACGACGCGCTGGGAGCTGGAGCAGCCCACGATGCTGGTGGTCGACAACGCGGACTTGAACGTCAGTTTGGTCGCCGACCTGATCCGGACGCTGGCCTACACCGATGTTCCGGTGCGACTTCTACTGCTGGCGCGTTCCCGCGATCCGTGGTGGTCGATGCTAGAAACCGCGACTGAGTCGCTGGTCGACGGGTTCGACGACGGTGATCTGTCGTTGACCGCGAATGTGCTCGCTCCGCCGGAACGGTACGACCATTTCCGGGCCGCCTGCACCGCCTTCGCTACCGTGCTCACGGGAGGACTCGATCCGGTTGCCGCCAGGCCGGAGCCGCCCGATCTGGCCGGTGATGTGTTCGGGGACCCGTTGATGGTGCACGTCGCCGCGTTGCTGGCGGTGTCCGGAGATCCTCTCGGGCCGTTGCCAGGTGCGGACCAGCACATCCGTTCCAGCGTATTGCGGGCGATGCTGAACCGCGAAGCCAGCCGCTGGCCCCGGCAAGTCGCCGATGGTGGCCTCACCGAACCGGTGGTGTTACGGCGCTGCGTGGCCACCGCGACGATCAGTTCACCGGAATCGGAGCAACCCGCTGCCACGACACTGACCGCCGTGCCGGACCTCGCCGCGGACAGCGAGAACAGTCGCCGCTATACCCTGGCCCGGTGGCTGCACACGCTCGATCCCGGGCCGGACTATTGGAATCCGTTGCGGCCGGACCCGTTAGCCGATCAGCTACTCGCCGACCTGGACGTGTTACCACTGCTGACCATGACGATCGCCCGCAACGCGATCGAGCAGGCCGATCACCACACAATAGACAGGCTGTTGGCCGAACTGACCCGCGCATCCGCCGCCACCGGCGGTATGGCCACCCAGGCACTGAACGAACTGCTGCACCACCTTCTCGGAGACATACTCGACACCACCCTCGCCGCCCCGGAAAGCCCACTGGCGCAACGACTGACCACCGCACTGCAACAATCCCCGGTACCTGACACCGCCGCCACCACAGTCGACCAGCTACCGGAACACTCTCTGGCCTTTGCGGACCTGGCCCACCTGCTCACCGCCCAGGCCGTCGACCACTATCGAGCCTGCACCGCCACCGAACCTGACAGTTTCATGCCGGACCTGGCGGGGTCGTTGAACAATCTGTCCAACCGGCTGGCGGATGTGGGCCGGCGGGAGGACGCGCTGACCACGGTCGAGGAGTCCGTCACCGTCTACCGAGGGCTGGCCACGGCCCGGCCGGACGCGTTCCTGCCGGACCTGGCGACGTCGTTGAACAGCCTGTCCGCCCGGCTGGCGGATGTGGGCCGGCGGGAGGACGCGCTGACCACTATCGAGGAGTCCGTCACCGTCTACCGAGGGTTGGCCACGGCCCGGCCGGATGTGTTCCTGCCGGACCTGGCGGGGTCGTTGAACAACCTGTCCAACCAGTTGGCGGATGTGGGCCGGCGAGAGGACGCGCTGACCACTATCGAGGAGTCCGTCACGATCAGGCGGGGGCTGGCGGCGGCCCGGCCGGATGCGTTCCTGCCGGACCTGGCGGGGTCGTTGAACAACCTGTCCAACCGGCTGGCGGATGTGGGCCGGCGAGAGGACGCGCTGACCACTATCGAGGAGTCCGTCACGATCAGACGGGGGCTGGCCACGGCCCGGCCGGATGCGTTCCTGCCGGACCTGGCGATGTCGTTGAACAACCTGTCCGCCCAGTTGGCGGGTGTGGGCCGGCGGGAGGACGCGCTGACCGCTATCGAGGAGTCCGTCACCGTCCACCGGGCGTTGGCGGCGGCCCGGCCGGATGTGTTCCTGTCGTACCTGGCGATGTCGTTGAACAACCTGTCCGCCCAGTTGGCGGGTGTGGGCCGGCAGGAGGACGCGCTGACTACGGTCGAGGAGTCCGTCACCGTCCACCGGGCGTTGGCGGCGGCCCGGCCGGACGCGTTCATGCCGGACCTGGCGATGTCGTTGAGCAACCTGTCCGTTGTGCTGGCAGATGTGGGCCGGCGGGAGGACGCGCTGACCGCGGTCGAGGAGTCCGTCACGGTCTACCGAGGGCTGGCGGCGGCCCGGCCGGACGCGTTCATGCCGGACCTGGCGACGTCGTTGAACAGCCTGTCCGCCCGGCTGGCAGATGTGGGCCGGCGGGAGGACGCGCTGACCGCGGTCGAGGAGTCCGTCACGGTCTACCGGGCGTTGGCGGCCGACGATGAGTTCTTTTTGCCAGAACTCGCCAAATCGCTTCTTTCACAAGGAATTCGGTTGACTGAAGTTCGAAATTTCGAGACGGCCCTGACCTGTGACCGTGAAGCGGTGTCGATATATGCAAAGCTCTACAAAGTCGACGGCGACATCCATCGGAAGTCGCTGGAACAAGCAGTCCGAAACTATGCCATCGATCTGAAGGACGTCGGGCGGAGCGATCAAGAAATAGCAGATGAGATCAAGCGCCTAGGGCTTTTCTGAACAAGGCACCACCGCCCTGCTTCAGATCGACCTCCCGCCGCAACTTCGGTTTACCGTGTTGGACACGCCGCTCATGGCGCGGGGGGGGGGGGGGGGGGGGGGGAAAAAAAAAAAAAACCACCACCCGCAAGAGGACCCCCGGGAGGAGGAGAAAAAGG
>NZ_JBHZCS010000014.1:0-75368 GCF_042755705.1 Nocardia sp. NPDC059154 | reverse complement strand
GGGCGGGTGGTGCCCCCACCAACCCCCCCCCCCCCCCCGCGCCCGCACGCTAGATGATGTCGTCCGGCGGAGGCAGCAACGGGTACGGCCGGGTGCGATTCTGCTCCTCGATCCGAGCCCGGCACTCGCGGCACATCATCGACATGTAGCCCTCGCCGACCGGGCGCTCGCCGCAGACCTGGCACATTTTCTGATCGTCCGACACGCGCAGATCATAAGCGACCGCTCGGCTATCATTCGCACATGGGTTCGAATGACCGGCGTACTGTCTGGTATCTGCACCCGGACGGCCACGCCATCGATAACGACCACCTGGTCCAGACTCCGCGCGGGTGGGTTCTCCCGACGCCGATCTTCTGCTCGGGCCCGCAACGCCATGTACTCGCGGCGAGCCGGTCGACCCTCGGATGGACCGCGTGCCGCCTCGCGGGCTGCTCCCGCGGCCACCTCGTCCACACCTGCGGCCGCTGCGGCGCGCGCGTCTATCAGCCGGAACTCGGCCCGGGCTGTAACCCGTTGGCGTTCGACGGCCGGGACGGCGTCAGCGATGACATCTGACCACCTCCTCGCCGCGGTCCTCGACGTCCTCGCCGAGGTCGATCCGGCCGAGATGTTCGACGGGCGCGACGCGCTGCGCGCGGTCTGGCCGGCAGTCGACCCGGCGCCGGGCCTGGACGACGTCGACGAGGTGCTCGCGCTGCTCGCCTTGCCGATGCTCGGCGGCGTCGTCGCAGTGTGCGACGGCGTCTATCGGACCGGGGCGACGGCCGACATCGTGGTCGCCAGGTTGCGGCGGCTCGCCGAGGCCGTGCGCGTGGTCGACGACGAGGATCTGGCCGACCGGTATTGAACGCGCCGGAAGGCATTGCGGCGCTATCGATGCCGACCGGGTGGTGCCGGCCATCGCTGTCCGCACGGAAGTCCGCTCGGCATGGTTGTGATGATCATGATCCGGATCTGATGGAATCGCCACCGGTGCACGGGGTCGGTCGGGTCGAGTCCCGCACGCCGAAGGCGCTGGCTCCGTTCGTCGCCCCGCGGCCGTGGGGCACGAGTAGTCGACTTCCTTGCTTCAGTTCCAGCATCCCATTAGCAAACTTTTTCCGCTTGAAAAGCAGGCGATCCGCGAGGGCCGGAAACACAGGCCCGACTCGCAGCTGGTCCCGCCAGCGACCCCGCCGAAGATCACTCCATCGACAATGGCGGATAGAAAACCCGCTGCGCGCACCGGTGATTCATATGCTGACCGAGCGGGCGTAGCTGACTCGGGACATGATCTCCGCGAAGGTCTCGCGCTGGAGCACGGGTATCAGGGTTTGGTGGTAACGGCCCCCGCTGGCGACGCTCACCTCGACGAAGCCCGAGAACTCAGTTTCCCGGATCAGCAGGCAGAACACGCCGACAAAGCACACCGGAAACAGCAGGATCGCCAGCACGATTGCATACGCGGGCATCTTGGTCTCTACCCGAGAGTTGTCGACCGCATTCCACATCGCGCCTTTCAACATCATCGGCCCGGAGGGCGTGACGATCACCCCGGGGAACACGGTGATGTCGCCGATGCTCACCAAGGGGACGGGCGCCATGGGCATCCGCGCCGGAATGACAGGCGCGATGCGGGGTTGGACGGCAGGCAGCCACTGACGGGGGTCAGTCATCGGATCTCGAATTCGTGAGTGCGGGTGTGGGAGCGATCACGATCTTGGGCTTGGTCGGCTGGATGATGCCTCGCCCCGGTATAGGCGGTAATACATTTCCGCGCCGATGGCACGCTAAGTCACACGCACGGCACAAACCGACGAAAGAGCAAGAGTGGCAGTGCTATCGCCGACCAGCCAGCAGTATGAGCGCCAACTCTAGCCCTGAGCGGTCCTGCAATCGGGTATCCCGCAAGGGTTTTACCAACCGAGCCCCGGACTGCGTGCGTCGGTCCGGGGCCCGCTCGGGGGTAATCGCTCTCGCTGTATGCACCAGGCTGGTTGACGGGTGCACGGTATACCCGCCGGTGGCGCGCCGAACTCCACCGACGATGACGTATAGAAAAACCGCTGCTCACACCGATTTTGGGGTCGGGTCGTCAGTAGCGGTTTCGCGTACCGGATCTGCGGGTTTACTGGTGGGTGGGATCGCTATGCGGCGGGTGCGATGTAGGCGCCGAGGTCGTAGATGCGGCCGTAGCCGCCGCCCGCGACCGGGCCGACGTAGAGCAGGCCCTCTATCCGGCCGCCGATCGCTATGCCGCCGGCGCGGGCGCGGCGCACACCCGCGCTGATCGCGCGTTGCACGTCCCGGTCGAGGGTGATCGCGCGCAGGCCGTCGTCCTGCTCGTCGTCGCGGGCGTCGGTCTCGACGATCAGCTGCGAATCGATCACCGGGTCACCGCTGGTGGCGACGGTCGGCTTGCGGTTGACCCAGAACAGGGGCTGGCCCTGGCTGGTGTGGCGGTGGCGGCGCACGACCGAGACGATCTCGCCGGTCACCCCGTCGCCGGGCTGCACGTCCTTGCCGAACGGGTTACGGGCGCCGGCGCCCATCAGCTCGGCGTTGATCTGGTCCAGGTCGGTCAGTGTGTTGGTCATGGTGTCCTCCAAGGGTTTCGAGGTGGAAGGGAATTGAGGGGGCAGGCTCGCTGCCTGCCCTGTAGGGCTGTGCTCGTATGGCGGTAGAGGCTCGCGGGTCAAGGGTGGCCGTCTCGGCCATTGCCGCCCGGCGACGCTGTGCGCCCTGGACGCGGGAGGGACCGCCGCACACCCTCCCGCACCACCGGGCGATCGGTCAGCGAACCAGGCTCAGCACCTCCCCACCGTCATCGGACGTGTCGGCGGCGGCGATGATCTGCCCGACCCGGGAGTGCGACAGCCCGACCGCGGCGCCGATCGCGCGCATCGATTCACCCGCCTGATGCCGGCGCAGGATCTCCGCATCACGGTCGGCCACCGGATCGGTGTCCACCGTCTCGGCGGTCACTGTCTGCCCGCCGTCCAGCGCTGTCCGGTCGCTTTCCAGCCCTGTCCAGTCGCTGTCCAGCCGTGTGGAGTCGGCGTAAACCGGCGTCAACTCCGGCTCGGGCTCCGGTTGCGGGTTGCGCGGGACCTCGATCAGCGCGGTCAAGCCGTGCGTGGCCGCCAACCCGAACAGCGGTGCCGCGCCCGCGACGAATGCCGCGATGGTCGCGGGCAGCACTCGATGCCCGGATTCCGCAGCGTGCAAGCCATTTCCGACCACGCTGATCAGCTCGGCGGAGAACAACTCACCCCAGAAGAACCAGCGCGTAGCTTTCGGGATCACGACAGCCTGGCGGGCGCGGCGCTGCAACGAAACCAGCGCGACCGCGGACTGGACAATCGCGCCGTCGACGAAGATCGGCCCGGCCCACGCTAGACGCGAGGTGATCCCGGCCATCACAGCCAGCTCCGTCAGGGCCGCGAACGACCACGCGAACGCACCCGCGCCGATGACGATCGTCATCGCCAAAGCGGTCAGCTCCGCAAGGTCGAACCGCCCGCTGGACACCCGGTGGACAGGCTGGACAGTGGTTGACGAGTTCATCGGTCGTACCCCTCCCGGTCGGACGACGCGGTCCACGGGCTCCACGCCGGAGGGCGGATCAGGCGTTCCTGCTCGGCGTGCAGGGCATGCCCGGCCAGCTGATCCAGGGCGTTGTCCAGATCGCTGGCCAACTCCCGGTTACGGTCTTCCAGCTGCGCGGCCCGATGCTCGGCGGCATCGCGGCCCGCGACCGCGGCGGCCAGCTGCTCCTCCAACTCGGCGGTCCGCTGATGCGCCGCGATCAAGCGCGCCTCAAGGTCGGTGGCGCCCAGAGCTTCCGGCAACGGCCGGACCGTGCCCGTGGACGTCGGCATCGCGGCGCAGGCCGTCCGGACCGGTGACCGCGGGCCCGCCGGCCGCGCGACCAGATCGTGCGCGCCGAAGGACTGGGCGGGCATAGTCGCCTCGACGGCCGGAGTGCTCACCGCTCGAACCCGTCACGCTCGGAGTTCGCCAGGTGCGCAGCCAGTGCGTTACCGGGCCGGTAGTCGGCCAGCGGCGACGACACACCAGCGGCCGATTCGGCGCGGTCCTGGACCCGGGTCACGTAGTGCGAGGTCAACAACCCGGACTCGTCGCGCTCGATGCCGTGCTCGGCAATGTAGCGGGCCTGCTCCTGGCTGCGCACCTGGACCGACGACAGCGTCTTGCGGTCGCCGTCCTGGACTTCCGCGAACAGGTCCGGATTCTCGGCCCACTGCAGGGTCGCGTCTTCGAGGTAGATCCACTCGTTCATCCAGCGCTGATCGCCACTGAGCCACGGACCCGCGTACTCCATGTAGTCGATATCGTCGGCGGGGTCGTAGTCCCAGCTGTTGTTGTAGGTCCCCCATGCGTGCATGAAGTCCGCGCGCATCTGCTGCTCGGTCTCGGACTCGGTCTCGTCCGGCTCGGCGGTGTGCTCGGGGTGGGTAATGTCATTCATCGGTTCGGTGTCCTCTCGATTGGTTGTTGTGGTGATGTCGGGCCATCGGTAGTGGCAGCCAGATCGCGTGCCTGCGACTGACTGCGCCACGTCGCCGGGTCCATGTCGGGCGGTGCCTCGCCCGGCATGGTCGGCTCCGGGACGTCGGTGCTCACCGCTCGATCCCTTCTCGGTCGTGTCCGTTGCGGGCGACGGCATCGGCCAGGGCGCTACCGTGCTGGTAGTCGGCCAGCGCAGAGCCTGCCGACTGTCGCGCCGCCGCTTTGGCCTGCTCGGCCTGGCGTTCGGGGCTGCCGTACCGCTCGGACGCCGGCGTGCGCTCGGCGAGCTTCTGCACCGCCTCGTCACGCTCGCCACGCAGCCGGTCACGCTCAGCGGTGAGGTCCTCGGTGATCCGTGTGAGCTGCTTGGTCTGTTCGAGGAGGGTGTCTCGCTGATCGGCCAACTCGTTGATCTGCGCAGCCACACCCTCGGCCCAGTCCGGCACCTCCCGCGTCTTCGCGGACACCGGACGCGCGGCCTGCTGCTGGCTCGCCTGCTGGTGCGGCTTTTCCCGGGTGCCCCGCTCCCCCAGGCCGCTCCAGCGGTCGAACTCGGCGGGATCGATCACGGCCTGCCACAGATCCCGGTCGGGCCGTTGCCCGAGCTTGGCTTCGGTCTCGGTGACGGTCAGGATCTCCCGAGCCCGTGCACGCGCCTGCGGGTCGAGAGCGTCGCTGTGATCGAGACCGAAACGGGCGTGCTCGATCTCTTCCGACCAGCCCAAGCCCTCACTGATGTCGTGAAACGCGCGCCGCTGGACCTCTGCGAACTTCGCTTCGAACCCGGCGACGGTGTTCGGCGCATGGGATCCGAACCATCCAGCTTCGTCGGCGGTCCACACCCGGCCGGATTCGCCGATGGAGTGGATCCGCCGGCCAGACTCCTGCCCGGCCTCGCGGGCCTGCACCGGCGCCTGATCGCGGTGAACCTGCCCGGCCAGCGTCCGCTCCCGCAACATGGCCTCGCGGGCGGCCAGCTGATCGGCCACGACCTCGGGACGACCCCGCTCGCTGTATTGCGTTGCAGCGTTGTGCCTGTCAACGGTCCGGACCTGCACGGTGGTGCCCTCGGTCCACAGCGAGTGATCGATGCTGCGGCCGATCCACTCGGTGGCGACATGCTCGGTCGGGAACCACTGCCGCTCGGCCATGGTCACGCCGCCCTGCTCATCGGTCCAGGTCAGCTCTCCGGCGTAGCGGTGCTGATCCGGCTGAGCGTTCTCGATACGAGCAAGCTCGGACTGTTCCCAGTTCGCGCGGCGCGCGGCGTCCACGCTCGCTTCCCAGGCGACCCTCTCGGTCTCGGCGCGCTCGCGCATGCTGACCGTCTCGCGGGCCACCCGCGCCCGGTAGTGCAGCGCTTCCACGCCCTTGACCTTGTGGGCACGGCTGAACAGGTCACCGGTCGCGTACTCCGGGAACACCGTCACCGCGTCCAGACCGTCGAGGGCGATGCCCTGCTCGGTGCGGGTCAAATGGCCGTTGCTCACGAACTGCCCGGCCAACTCGTCACGATGCCGGGCCAGAGCCACGACGTCACGAGCGCGCCGAGCGTGATCCACGCTCGGATCGGCGGCACGGGCCGTGACGGCTTGCACGTGGGCGCGGTAGCGGTCCACGGCCTGGTTGGTCCAGGTCAGGTTGTCGGTGCGGGCCTGGGCCTGCTCGCGCTGTTCCTGCCGGATCAGGCGGCTGATTTCCTTGCGTGCCTTGCGGCGTTCGAGCCAGCCTGCGGCCTGGGTGTGCCGCCTCATCGCGGCCATCATCGCGACGCTGAATTTGCGTGCCTCGGCGGCGATTTCGTCGACGGGATTCCCGTTGTCGGACATGGGTTTCTACTCCTTCGGGGTCAGATGGCCGTGGTGGCGCGGGCGGTGCGGCGGTCGGCGATGTCGGCGGCGGAGTCGGCCAGGAACGCGGACAGCCCGCCCGCCCAGAGCCGATCAACCACCCACACCACCGCTTCGGCCGGAAGGGCGGCCAGCTCGTCGGCGGTCACGTCGGGCCACTCGTTGAAGTCCTCTTTGCAGATCAGCAGCCACTTGCGGGCCACGACCACGACGTCAGGGTCGGCGGCCACAGTGGCCACCTCGATGCTGTTGGCGGACACAGGTTTTCCTTTCAATCGGTGTTACTGAGGGACCGGATCTACTGGGATCCGGGGTCTGTGGAGGTGCGGCGGGCCTCGTAGGCACCGCGCCGCTCGGACAGGCGAGTCACCCGCTCGCGCAGCCCGGCGTAGTTCTCGACGGCGACGCCCGCGAGCATCCGCACCGAGTCGACGGGACCGGGGCGCCCGGCGCAGTGCCACCACGCGAACGCGGCCAACGCCAGCACATACAGCGACAGCGGACCCGGCAGCGGCAGCACCGCGACCGCGATGGTCGCGGCGGCCGTGGTCGCGACGGCCGGGCCCCAGATCCGCAGGGTCTCTCGGGTTTTGGTGAGCCGGGAGACGTGTGGGGCGACGGTGCGGCCGACGGTTCCGCCGTCCGGGACGACCGGCACCATCTGCGCGGCCAGCTGGGCGGCCGTGGTGTCGGCCATGTCGGCGGTGAGCGCTTCGAGGACCTGCTGCTCGTGCGCCTGCTCGGCGGCGCTCCGCCCGCCCAGCTCCTCACCGTGGTCCTCGGGCTCGATCGGGTTCAGGGAAGACATGGTCATAACTCCTTCTCGTGTAATGGGTTTCAGGCCGGGCGGCGCTTGTTCAGATCGATGACCGGGGCCAGCTGATCGGCGCCGGCCGTCGCCGATTCGGCGAAATCGGCGATACCCGGCAGCGGGCGCACGTTCTTGAGCTCGTTGTCATCGAGCGGGCTCACCCGACCCCAGCGAGCGCGACCGCCCGAGACCTGCACGACATCGCCTTTGGCCATGGCGCGCATCCGATTCGGCGGCAGCAGGTACTGGTCCGAGGGCTGGACGTTGCCCTCGTCACCGGGCTGGTTGCCGCCGATCAACTTGCGGGACAGCTCGAACTTCGGGCGGGTGCCATAGACCTTGGACAGGGTTTCCGGGTCGGTGGAACGGCCCAGCAGGCTCCCGCCCGACGCCGCAGCGACCAGCGCCGCCCGGTTGTCGTCGTCGTGGCCCAGGCCCTGCCACGACTGCGCGATCCACCACGACCCGATCCCGGCCTTCCGCAGCCGCTCGACCCACTTCACCGCGCGGGTCTTGCCATCGGAGACCGCCGAGAACTCGTCCACCACCATCAGCGAGGTACGGCCGTGCTGCTTGTCGGCCAGCTGCTCCAACATCGTTCCCAGAGCACCGAACTGGGCACGCGCCCGGTCGGGAGTCTTCACCCCCTCCAGCACGATGTAGATCAGATCGAAGTCAGTCAGCTCCTTCTCACCGTCGAACGCAGACCCGAGTGACCGGTACAGGTTCGCGAATTCGGCTCGCGCCGAGTTCATGACCGGCTGCTTGCCGTCGATCGTGGACGCGATCTCCATGTCCACACCCATCACACCCGACCAAGGAATCACCCCGGCCTGGCCGCCCCACAGCCTCGACAACTTCGCAACATCGAAGCGGGACAAGAACTCCAGCCAGCTACGCGGCGGGTTGTGCCCGACCGGCGTCGGCACACCGTTGATCAGATCGACCCGGGCCGGGGCGTCCACGATCAGGTGGATCAGGGTCTCGCGGATCTCGTGGAAGTACTTCTCGGTGTCGGTCGTCGGTGTCGAACCACCAGAGACCATCGCCGACAACACCGACCGCAGATCGTCCACGATCACCCGCTGCACCTTGACCGCCAACGCATCGAAGTCCGCACGCGGCCACATCCGCAGCGCCACATCGAAGGGGAAGGTCCCGATCCGGTCGGGACGAACACCCAACGCGGCAAACCATTTCCGCATCCGGGCCGCGACCTTGCGCGACTCCGGACCGCCGTTGCAGTCCACCACGATCACCAGCGGCCGACCCGGCCGATCGTGACGCCACCACTGCCGATGCCGCGTCCACGTGGTCACGAACCAGCTGAACAACACCCGCAGCATCAGCGTCGTCTTACCCGAACCACTGGAAGCCACCGTGGTCATGTGCTCGGCCACATTGATCCACGGCAGAATCAGCCGCGTCTCGTTGCGGCCCACCAGGGCCCGCATCACGCTCGACGGCGGAGCCTGATCAGTTTCCAGCGACAACCGCCCGATCACCAGCTCCGGATTCCAACCGCCAGTCGTGTACGGCAGCCGCCGGCGCGAGAGCCGGGCCGCGGCACGCTGCTCACGCTGCGCCTGCACATACAACGCCCGCTCGGTCCGCGCCGGGCTCTTCAACCCGACCGTGGCCAGCTGCACACGGCGGTTGGTGTAGAACAGGGTCGCGACGATCCACGCCGCCGGGATCAGCAGCGGTGCCATCCCGAACATCCCGCCCACGAACTGGCCCGCTAGCCATTCATTGGCGGCCTGCCCAAAGTCCCGGGCCGGGGCGAAGACATCCCACGCCCACAGTGCGGCAGCGCCGGGCATCGCCAGAATGCTCGCGAACATCCAGTTGCGCAGCCGGGCCGGTTTCCAGCCCAGCAGTGTTGCCGGGGCCACGATCGCGACCATCCCGATCAGGACGGTCACCAGGCACGCCGCGCTCAGCAGGGCGTGCTGGCCGACGCTGTCCCAGTGCCAGGCCGAGAAGTCCGGCAGCCAGCCCAGCGGATCGTGCTTGAGCCCGATCGGCGGCATCTCCGGATGCACGTGGATACCGGGCTGCTCCGTCGTCGTCGGCGCCGGCGTGGTGGGAGCCGGGGCGGCCGACGCGCAATCGTCGGGGGTGATCATCGGGGTGCAGGTCATGATCCGACCGCCTTTCCGTCGTCCCGGTTCGTGACCTGGGAGGTTTCGTGATCAGCAGCGCCGCCCGCGATCACCCGGAGCCCGGGCCGCGAAGCGGTAGAAGAGGATTCGGCCTGTCTCGCGGCCAGCAACTCGTCCAGATCGACCAAGCGCATCTGCGGGCCACCCGGCAGATCCAGGCCCGCCGCCGCGGTCCGGATCACGTTCTTCACCGCGTCCCCGCGGCAGTAGTAGGCCAACCCCGCGCAATCAGCACGCTGGGCGACCAGCACGGCCTGCGCCACCGAGGACCGGGCTGCCGCAATACTTTTCGCAGTCAGCTCGACCTCGACCGCCCACCAATCACCCGCACCGGTCAGATAACGGCCATCGTGAATATGCGGGCGGGCCTGCCCGGCTGCCACCATCCCGACCTCCGCGCGCAGTGCACGCTCGGAGATCCAGCGGTCCAGATCCATCCCGGTCAAGGCCAGGCGCAGCTGCAACACGGCCTTGGTGTGCGCGGCCATCTTCGGCGTCGGCACCCAATAGCGCACCGACCTGTCCAGCAGTGCCTCGCACGCCGACTTCGTCGGGTACACCCACGCCGATCCGGGTACCGGTCGCACGCGGTTGGCGCTGATCATGTGGGCGTTCTGCCACTTCGCCACGATCCGGTAGGCCCGCGACCGGCTCACACCCAGCATGGCCACCACCAGATCCAGTGGCGCCCCGTACATCTCAGCGAGGATCGTCAGCACCACCATGTCGCGCGGCGAGAATCGAATGCTCATCGGCCCATCCCCTCGCGTTCGACACCCCGAGCCATCGCGTCGGCCAGGGCGTTGCCCGTGGCCGCGTACCCTGCAAGAGCACTGGTGGATGAGCCCCACCCCGGGCCTTGCTCGGTCTCGGTGGTCTCCTCGAACTCGCTGCGGTCGATACCGTGCCGCTCGGCGGCCCGAAGCTGGTGCTCACGAGTCGCTTTCGCCAGCGCCGCCAACTGGGCCTCGGTCGCGGGCCGCTTCGGCGCGCTCTTGCCCACGTCGAACAGGTGCGCCACGTACTCGCGCCCCCGCCGCTGATAGGGCAATTTGCCCGCGATGTCCTGCCCATTCGGCCGCAAACCCTCCGCAGCAAGCTGGCGACGAGTCCGCAGATGCGCTGGGGCCGTGCGCCATTGGTAGGTCGGAATGCCTTCACTCATCGCTGCGCCCCCGCCTGATCGGGCGCCGGGGTGAGCTGCGCTCGGGGGATGCAGTCGGTGCGGACACCAACCTCATCGGCGCGGCAGACGTTCGGCGAGGGCCGATAGTGCTGCTGCTGGATCCACGCACCGGTGCATCCGGCCATCGCTACCAGTAGCGCGCCGGCCAGCAGCATCAACCGAAAGCCCAACGGCAGCAGCGCCATCCCAAACCCGATGCCGCGCACCACGGCCACATCCGTACGAACAACCGGCTCGATCATCGCCACATCCCCCTCGAGCGGGGACGGCTGGAGGCCCGGATGAACCACCGCACACCGAACACGATCAGAAACGCACTGGCCAAAACGCTGAACACGAACCCCGGCGCGGCATAGACCGCGACCAAAACAGCGACCAGCACGAATGGAAGCGACGTCAGACGGTTCATCGCCCGGCCCCCTCCGCGTCGTCGCGGTCGATGTACAGGTGGCCGAGTTCGGCGGTGGCCTTGTCCAGGGCCTGGGCAAGAAGGCTCATGTCGCCCGACGCCGCGAACAGCCACTCCGCGGCCACGGCCGCCGTGGTGATCGCGCGTTCCTGGTCGTAACGAGCGGCGTCATGCGCCAGGTCGGCATCCTCTTTCAGGTAGACGGCCCAGTCACGAAGCTGGACGAACATCTGCGTCGCACTGCGGGCCGAGGCCAGGAGATTGCCAACCATCACGTACGCATCAGCAGGCTGATCGAAAACATCGAGCCGGGTCGCACGGGCCAGGTATCGCCACAGTTCGGCGATAGCGCTGGCCGCGGCGATAACCCGCTCGGCGGTGTACGGGCCGTCGGTCGGCCACAACACCTGCACCATGTCGGCGCTGTCGATCTTGCGAGGGTCGCTCATCGCGCCACCGCCTCAAGCCCATCGGCCAGGAACTCCGCGTAATCGTGCTGGGCCAGCACCGCCGGCAGTGCCTCCAACAGCGCCTGAGCATCGGCGATCGACAGCACCACGTATGCCTTGCCCAGCTTGAACGACACATTGGCGGCGATGTTGGTGGCGTACTGGTTGTTCTCCCCATACGTGGACACGCGGGCGGGCCCGTACTCGATCTCACGCACTTCACCGAAGGTGAGGGGAACGTCTACGAACGACATCAGGCCACTCCCTTGACGTTCTCGCCAAGCGGCCGTGCGATCGCGTGCAGTTCCCGGCGGCTGACGAAAAGGAGCCGGGGACCCTGGCGGTAGCCCTCCAGGAGCTCTCTATCGATCCAGCGGCGAATGGTTTTCGGATGCACTCCGCCTGCCAGCCGGGCAGCCTCGCGGAGCGTGATGAGGTCATTTGGGAGTTCGCTTGTGGTGTAGGGACTTCCGTTCCTTCGCATGTGTCCTCCTGCGTGTCGATTTGCTGTAACTGATTGGGACACAGCAAGATTCGCGCAGATACGAAGGCCAACTTCACCCCACAGCAGGCCTTGTGCAGACTTCTCCAAGACATCTAAGATGTCCATAGATGTCTTGGAGGGGATCCACGATGCCGAACGATCGGTTGCGAGACGCGCTCTTGCGCAACGGATTAACGCCCGAAACCCTGGCAGAGAAGCTTCATGTCACGACAAAGACCGTCGACCGGTGGGTCAGGAATGAAACGATTCCGTATCCGAAACACCGCTTTGAAGTAGCGGCGCTCCTGAAGGAATCAGAGCAGTTCTTATGGCCCGACGCAGTGACGCCCGAACGGGCGGCAGAGATTGCAGCGTCGGAGGTGGTCACTATATATCCGCATAGACACGAGATCCCCCGTGAACTATGGCTGAAATTGTTTGACTGCGTTGATGACCAGCTCGATATTCTCGTCTATGCCGGAATGTTCCTGACAGACGACACAGCACTCTTGAAAAAGCTCCGCAAGAAGGCTCAGAGCGGAACGAAAGTTCGTCTACTTCTTGGTGATCCAGAAGGCACCGCAGTGCGGCTCAGGACCGACGAGGAGAACATCGGGGCTGGCGCTATCGCCGCCAAGATCAAGAATGTCCTAGCGTTCTTTCAACCCGTCATGGGCGAGCCGGGTATCGAATTCAGACTCCATGACACAACTCTCTACAACTCGATCTTCCGGTTCGACGATCACATGCTCGTCAATATGCACGTCCACGGAAGGATGGCACCGCAGTCACCTGCGATGCATCTTCGACAGCTTTTCGAAGGCAGCCTTTTCGAGGTCTACTCAGATAGCTTCGATAGCATATGGGAAGGTTCCAAGCCGTATCCGGCGACAGACTAGCCTAGGAGCAGCATGGCACGCACCGAGTACTACAACGATCCACGTGCACCCAAAGCCAACAGCATCGTTGTCGCTGCTACCGCCTTCGTTCTGGACGACCAAGATCGCGTTCTGCTCATTCAGCGCAGCGACAATGGGCGATGGGCAATCCCAGGCGGCGGACAGGACTTCGGCGAGTACCTTGCAGATACAGCCGTGCGAGAGACCCGAGAAGAGACCGGGATCGACATTGAAGTTACCGGCCTGGTCGGAATCTACTCCAACCCGAATCATGTAATGGCTTACTCGGATGGCGAAGTTCGACAACAGTTCTCAATTTGTTTTCGCGCGAAACCACTTGGCGGGCAACTTCATACAAGTCCCGAATCCCCGAAGGTCAAGTGGGCAACAAGGACTGAGTTAGACGGCCTGAATATCCACCCGTCGGTTATGCTTCGAATAGATCATGGTTATGCACGGTTAAATGAGCCCTACATCGGCTGATCCGTGAATAATTCGAGCCTCGGTCCGCTCTACCGCGGCAAGAAGTTCATTCCGAGCAGAATGGATGAAGTTGTAGACAATACTCCCAGCACCGTAACGCGCAAGGATCTCAGACAGTCTCCCCTCGAAGGCCACCAGATCTCCATCCGGGCTAGTAGTCATGTCGCAAAACCATAGAGCGTCTCGCAGAGGCGAACTCTCGTCATCAAAGACCAGCAGCTCGTCCTCCAACCCACGCAATGTCGCTTCACGGATCGCGCAGGAGTGACGAGCCACTAGGGCACAAAGACGCTCGTCCCATCCGCAGTCACGCAGGAACACCGCCCCATCCAGTGGGTGAAAACCTGTGGTAGCCAACGACGGTGCGTATCCGATGTCATGAAGCCAGCACGCCGCGACGAGAACGTCTGCTTCAACCCCGAAGGCTGACGCGATCCGAGTACCCTGGCGGGCAACGCCGTTGACATGTCGCCATCGCCGCGGCAACGCCGTAGCGAGATGAACCTCCGCAAGATTTCGGGCGTCACGTACGAGCTCACTCATCAGCCTCACGTTACCCGGACTCCAGGATTTCCAGCATGGAGCGGCATTTTCGGCGCAGGTCAGGACTGGATGGAGGGCTCGCCCCATGGGATGGGCAGAAAAGCTACCGAGTGGCCGATACCGCGGCGTGTACCGAGACGCGAACGGCCAGAAGCGGAGTGCCGGCATCTTCACCACAAAGGAGATCGCGCGCCGCAAGGCTACCGCCAAGGAAGACTCGGAGCGCGAGAACCCAACACGACCAACGCCTGCGCTGTCCTGGAACGAGTGGCTTCCCAGATGGACAGCGCAGCGCACTGTTGAAGAGGGAACGCTCTCGATTGACACGCGGCGTATCAACAAGCACCTCGTACCGCGGTGGGGCTCAGTACTTCTGACCGACATCACGCAACCCGACGTACAGGAGTGGGTTGCCAGCCTGCCGCTAGCGCCCACGACTGTCGACAAGTGCTACCGACTACTCAGTGGCTCAATGAAAGCGGCCCGAAAGGCCAATCTGATCCATGAAAACCCGTGCGTGGACATCAAGCTGCCCAAGCCCGGGCCAAGCCCTGAGCGGCACCTTGAAGACGAGGAATTCTCCGCTCTGCGTGAGCCGCTCGACATCTTCGATCAGCTGGTGATCGATGTCCTCGTGGGCACCGGTATGCGGATGGGCGAAGCCCAGGGGCTACACAAGGAGCACATCGACCTCAAACGCAAGGTGATCAGCGTCGAGTGGGCCTGGGATAAGGAGGCCCGGCGACTTAAGGCACCGAAAGACACCGAACGACGAAGCATCCCTATCGGGGAGACGTTGACCGCCACCCTCCTGGCCGTCATAAAACGAGACGGCCTCGGTGAGCCTTCGCCAGTCCGGTACGTGGCCGGCCGATCCGTCAGAAGCGGACTTTTGTTGGCCCACACCGATGGTCGGCCATTCGATCAAGACAACTTCGCGAAACGGTTCCAGGCGGCACTTCGAGTCGCATGGGTCGGCGAAGGAGACGATCGGCGTCGGCTGGGCAAGGTCCGCCCCCACGATCTTCGCCATACCTATGCGGGCCGCCTCGTCCGCGCAGGGGTGCCTCTACAGCAGGTTCAGAAGCTCCTCGGGCATGCCTCGATCCGCACAACACAGCGGTACGCGAGCCTCGCAGACAGCCAGTGGGAGAACGTCCGGAACATCCTCGGCTGAGCCGAAAGCCCCACGTTTGCCCCACACTTTCGATCGTGGGGCAACCCGGAGGGCAACTGACCTGCACAAACAGAGTGGGCGCAGAGGGGATCGAACCCCCGACCGCTGGTGTGTAAAACCAGTGCTCTACCGCTGAGCTATACGCCCCAACTGCCCGGGCGGGGCCCGGGGTCGGATCGGTGCGCCGGATGTGGATGTCCGGGCAACGGGTTATGAATCTAGTGTGGCGAGGGCTTTTTCCCAAGCGTGCTGGTCACGGGGCTCGCCGGGGCCGTTCATCTCGGCGAAGCGGACGATGCCGTCCTTGTCGACAACGAAGGTGCCGCGGTTGGGGTAGCCGGATTTCTCGTTGAAGACGCCGTAGGTCTGGGCTACGGCGCCGTGCGGCCAGAAGTCGGAGAGGAGGGGGAAGGTGTAGCCCTGCTCGGCTGCCCAGATTTTGTGGGTGGGCGGGGGGCCCACGGAGATGGCGAGGATCTCGGCATTGTCGTTCTGGAACTTGGGGAGTTCGTCCCGGACCTTGCAGAGCTCGCCCTGGCAGATACCGGTGAAGGCCAGGGGGTAGAAGACGATCAGGACGTTTTTCTCGCCGCGGAAGCTCGACAGCGTGACTTCCTGATTGTTCTGGTCCTTCAGCGTGAAGTCCGGTGCGACCGAACCGACCTCGAGCGGCATACCTTCCCCTCCATCCTCATGTCCTGAGCGCAGCACCGAGCGACACCGCGTGGAGACACGCGGAATCCACCGTTGTCACTCGGCTTACCTGAAACCTTAGTGGAGGCCTCAGCGCTGCTTGGAAGGTGTCTTGGGCTGGGTGAGCTTGGTGCCCGTCCAGGTGCCCAGGGAGACCGGGGTGGTCGCGGTGAGGCCGGCGGGGGTCGCCGACTCGCCGATTTCGCTCGGATCGACATGGCCGGGTTGACCGGTCTTGGGGGTGAGCACCCAGACGACGCCGTCGTCGGCGAGCGGGGTGATCACGTTCAGCAGCTCGTCCACCAGATCACCGTCACCCTCACGCCACCACAGCAGCACGACGTCGACCACCTCGTCGGTGTCTTCGTCGAGCAGCTCGGAACCGGTGGCTTCCTCGATCTCGGCGCGAAGCGCGTCATCGGTATCTTCGTCCCAGCCCAGTTCCTGAACCACCATGTCGTGTGAAATGCCAAGCTTCTGAGCGTAGTTCTGCGCGTCCGCCGCGGCGACCACGGTGGTGTCCTCCTCAACTCCAGACAATAGGTAGTTGCAAGCGAACATGGTAAAAGCCCCCAGCGCAAGCCGATCGGCCGAAATCGCACCCTAAATGTCGTATGTGAGACCAGTGAGATCCATTGGACAGCCCGGTTTCACACCACGTGAAGGGCCCGATTCACTTGGCCGGGCAGGCGTTCCGGACACCGGTCAGAGCATCGTTGACCTTGCGACTCGCGTCGTTCAGCGGCGACACCGACGCGCTGGTCGTCATCTTCCGCACCTCCGCGGCCAGCGACCGCGCCGCGGTCACATAGTCGGTGAACTTCTGCCCCAGATCCGCCGGCAGGTCCGCACCCGACGCGCCCACCTGAGTCTCGACCGTCTTCGCGGCGTCCTCGAGCGCGGACGCCGCCGCGTCGCGCTTGGCGATCTGGTCGGCCGCGTTCGCGTCGTGCGCGTCGACGAACTCGTTGTAGCGATCGACAGCGGTCCCGGTGATCTTGCGGAACGGGTCGCAGTTGTCGAAGGTCGCTTTGGCGGTCGCCGCGGCCGCCTTCGAAGAGGCGGCAGCCGCCGAGGACGACGCGGCCTCGGCCTTGTACGACGTCACCTGAACCTGATTCACGGTCGGAGTACCCTCGACCGTGTTCGCGCACCCGGCGAGAACCAATCCCCCCGCCACCGCCGCGGACGCGCACACCAGTCCGAACCCCCGCGGGTTCAGCAGCTTCACTTGTTTCCTCCCCGATCCAGCCCGGCGGTGTTGGATGGCGTCGCGAGCGGCGCGATTCCCTGCGCAACCGTACTGGATTTCCGGCTGACATGATGACCTGGGCCGCATCATCGGCAAGGATGTGAGATGCGCCCCAGACCAATCGTTACGGGTATGCCGCCCACCAGCGGATATCCGGGGTATTGACGCCACACCAGATGTCCCACCCCATGTGTACGAGGAGCAAACGTCTTGACCGACTTGATGCACCCGACTTCGTCGAATTCCACCAATGGATCGGCACGCAAATCCCCGGCGGGAGGCCGGGTTCGAGTGATTCGCGAGGGGGTGGCGTCATACCTGCCGGACATCGACCCGGAGGAGACCAGTGAATGGCTCGACTCCTTCGACGAAATGCTCACCCGCGAGGGCCCCGGCCGCGCCCGCTACCTCATGCTGCGCCTGCTCGAACGCGCCGGTGAGCGCCATGTCGCCATCCCCGCGCTGACCTCCACCGACTACGTCAACACCATTCCCACCGAGAACGAGCCGTGGTTCCCCGGCGACGAGGAGGTGGAGCGCCGCTTCCGCGCCTACATCCGCTGGAACGCCGCGGTCATGGTGCACCGCGCCCAGCGGCCGGGAATCGGTGTGGGCGGCCACATTTCGACCTATGCGTCCTCGGCGGCGCTCTACGAGGTCGGTTTCAACCACTTCTTCCGCGGCAAGGACCACGCGGGCGGCGGCGACCAGGTGTTCATCCAGGGCCACGCCTCCCCCGGCATCTATGCCCGCGCCTTCCTCGAAGGCCGCCTCACCACGGACCAGATGGACGGCTTCCGCCAGGAGTACAGCCACGGCGGTCCGGGCCACGGCCTGTCGTCCTACCCGCACCCGCGCCTGATGCCGGACTTCTGGGAATTCCCCACGGTGTCAATGGGTCTGGGCCCGATGAACGCCATCTACCAGGCCCGCTTCAACCACTACCTGCACGACCGCGGCCTCAAGGACACCTCGGACCAGCACGTCTGGGCGTTCCTCGGCGACGGCGAGATGGACGAGCCGGAGTCGCGCGGCCTGATCCAGGTGGCCGCCAACGAGGGCCTGGACAACCTGACCTTCGTCATCAACTGCAACCTGCAGCGCCTCGACGGCCCGGTTCGCGGCAACGGCAAGATCATTCAGGAGCTGGAGTCGTTCTTCCGCGGCGCCGGCTGGAATGTCATCAAGGTGGTCTGGGGCCGGGAGTGGGACGCCCTGCTGCAGGCCGACCGCGACGGCGCGCTGGTGAACCTGATGAACAGCACGCCCGACGGCGACTACCAGACCTACAAGGCCAATGACGGCGCCTACGTGCGCGAGCACTTCTTCGGCCGCGACCCGCGTACCAAGGAACTGGTCAAGGGCCTGTCGGACGCCGAGGTCTGGAACCTCAAGCGCGGTGGCCACGACTACCGCAAGATCTACGCCGCCTACGCCGCGGCCATGGCGCACAAGGGTCAGCCGACGGTCATCCTGGCCAAGACCATCAAGGGCTACGGCCTGGGCAAGCATTTCGAGGCCCGCAATGCCACGCACCAGATGAAGAAGATGACCCTCGACGATCTGAAGGCGTTCCGCGACGTGCAGCGCATTCCGATCACCGACGCCGAGCTCGAGGCCAACCCGTACCTGCCGCCGTACTACCACCCCGGCCAGGACGCGCCCGAGATCCAGTACATGATGGATCGCCGCAAGCAGCTGGGCGGTTTCGTCCCCGAGCGCCGCACGCTGGCAAAGCCGCTGCAACTGCCCGGCGACGAGGCCTACCGTTCGGTCCGCAAGGGTTCGGGCAAGCAGTCGGTGGCCACCACCATGGCCTTCGTGCGCCTGATGAAAGAGCTGTTGCGCGACAAGGAGATCGGCAAGCGCATCGTCCCGATCATCCCCGAC
This sequence comes from Nocardia sp. NPDC059154, assembly GCF_042755705.1. Lineage (NCBI taxonomy): Bacteria > Bacillati > Actinomycetota > Actinomycetes > Mycobacteriales > Nocardiaceae > Nocardia > Nocardia sp. NPDC059154. The sequence continues at coordinate 56,562 of NZ_JBHZCS010000014.1, read as the reverse complement.
GAGGCCCGCACCTTCGGTATGGACTCGTGGTTCCCCTCGTTGAAGATCTACAACCGCAACGGCCAGTTGTACACATCGGTCGACGCGGATTTGATGCTTGCCTACAAAGAGTCGAGCATCGGCCAGATCCTGCACGAGGGCATCAACGAGGCCGGCTCCACCGCGAGCTTCACCGCGGTCGGCACCTCCTACGCCACCCACGGCGAGCCGATGATCCCGCTCTACATCTTCTATTCGATGTTCGGCTTCCAGCGCACGGGCGACGGCCTGTGGGCGGCGGCGGATCAGATGGCGCGCGGCTTCGTGCTCGGAGCTACCGCCGGGCGAACCACGCTCACCGGTGAGGGCCTGCAGCACAACGACGGTCACTCGCTGCTGCTGGCGTCCACCAACCCGGCCTGTGTCGCCTACGATCCGGCCTTCTCCTTCGAGATCGCCCACATCGTGCGCGACGGCATGCGCCGCATGTACGGCGGCGGCCCGGCCGAGGGCTACCAGGAGGCGCTGCCCGGCACCGATCCCGAATCGCGTTCGGTGCACCACGAATTCGGCGGCGAGGACATCTTCTACTACATCACCCTCTACAACGAGCCCTACGTCCAGCCGGCCGAGCCGGAGAACCTGGACGTGGCGGGTCTGCTCAAGGGCATCTACCTGTACCGTCCCGGCGGCGCCGGCGACCTGCGCGCCAACATCCTGGTCGCGGGCGTCACCATGCCCGACGGCATGCGCGCACAGGAGATGCTGGCCCAGGAGTGGGGTGTGCAGGCCGATGTCTACTCGGTGACCTCGTGGGGCGAGCTCCGCAAGGAGGCCCTCGCGAAGGAGATCGCCAAACTCCGTCACCCCGACCAGGATCCGGGTCTGCCCTACATCACCGAGGTGCTGTCCAAGGCGCAGGGCCCGGTCGTCGCCGCCTCCGACTGGATGCGCGCGGTGCCCGACCAGATCCGTCAGTGGGTGCCGACCGAATACATCACCCTCGGTACGGATGGTTTCGGTTTCTCCGACACCCGCCCGGCCGCGCGCCGCGTCTTCAATGTGGATGCCGCGTCCATCGTGGTCGCCGCGCTGCAGGGTCTCGCTGCTCAGGGCCGGATTTCACCCGCCACGGTGGCCGAGGCGGCACGCCGCTACGCCATCGACGACGTGAACGCCGCGCCGAAGGCGGCACCCGGTACCGAGGGCGGCGACGCATAACCGAACATAAATACCGTGGAACGTAAACCGCCGAGGCCGCGCCGGATCAACGAAGAGGGCACCTCCTCCCACGAGGTCTATCTCCCGACCGGCGCGCTCTCCCCGAATCGGCAGACGCGCGACCCGCTTCCGGACACTCTCCTGAAACGGGTCAAGCAGTTCTCCGGTCGCCTGTCCACCGAGGCCGTGGCCTCGATGCAGGATCGGTTGCCGTTCTTCGCCAATCTGGACGCCGCCCAGCGGGCCGGCGTCCAGATGCTGGTGCAGACGGCGGTGGTGAACTTCCTGGAGTGGCTGCAGGACCCGGAGTCGGATATCCGCTTCAGTCTCGATGCCTTCCAAGTGATTCCGGACGATCTGGCGCGGCGGCTGACGCTGCGCCAGACCGTCGACATGGTCCGGGTGGCCATGGAGTTCTTCGAGCAGTGGCTGCCCGCCCTGGCGCGCAACGACCGTCAGCTGGTGGCGCTCACCGAGGCGGTGCTGCGGTACGGGCGGGAGCTCGGTTTCGCCGCCGCCTCGGTGTACGCCTCGGCCGCGGAGTCGCGCGGCGCGTGGGACACCCGATTGGAGGCCCTGGTCGTCGATGCCGTGGTGCGCGGCGACACCGGCCCCGAAATGCTGTCCCGTGCGGCCACTCTCAATTGGGACGCGACCGCCCCGGCGACGGTCCTTGTGGGTACTCCCCCCAAGGACCAGGTGGCTGTTGTCAGTTCCGTACATAGTGTGGCCGGCCGGCACGGCCGCAACGCGCTCGCCGTGGTGCAGGGTTCGCGGCTGGTGATGGTAGTCAGCGGACATCTCGGCGACCCGATGTATCCGTCGCAGTTCCTGGCGGACCTGCTCGCCGAGGCCTTCTCCGAGGGCCCGGTGGTGATCGGCCCGACCATGCGGGCGCTGTCCGCCGCGCACGTCAGCTCGGTGGAGGCGATGGCCGGCATGGAGGCCGTGGTGGGATGGCGGGGTGCGCCACGCCCGGTGCACGCCTCCGAACTCCTGCCCGAACGCGCCCTGCTCGGCGACCGTGCGGCCATAGACGCCCTGAACGAGCACCTCGTGCTGCCGTTGGCCGCCGCCAGCGCCGATCTGTCGGACACGCTGGACGCGTATCTGGATTGCGGTGGAGCCGTCGAGACCTGCGCCCGCCAGCTGTTCGTTCATCCAAATACGGTCCGCTATCGGCTCAAGCGAATCGCCGACATCACGGGCCGGGATCCGATGAACCCGCGTGATGCCTATGTGTTACGAATCGCGGCCACAGTAGGTCGGCTGACACGAACTCGTAACGAATCACCCACTCCTGCCACTGATGTGACTCCCATCACAGATCCTAAGGATGGGGTGTAACGAGATTCGAGCATCGGGCGATCCGGACGGCCCACTTGGTCTTTTGTGGACTCCTCACAAAACTGCCAAGCAAGCTTCATTCGCGCCGACATCTCGTGAGAGCGGCCTCACAGTGTTTTCTTGAGTCGTGATCGCATTGCTCGCCCCTGGACAGGGCTCTCAGACTCCCGGCATGCTCACCCCTTGGCTCGATCTTCCCGGCGCTGCGGACCGCATCGCGCTGTGGTCGAAGGCCTCGGGGCTGGACCTGCTGCGGTTGGGCACGACTGCGACCGCCGATGAAATCGTCGACACGGCTGTCACCCAGCCGCTCGTCGTCGCGGCTGCCCTCATGGCTTTCGCGGAAATCCCGCAGGATTCGCTTCCCGCGGATACAGTCGTCGCCGGACACTCGGTCGGCGAATTCGCCGCCGCTGCCGTCGCCGGAGTCATCTCCGCCGATGACGCGGTGGTCCTGGCCGCCATCCGCGGAGCGGAAATGGCCAAAGCTTGCGCACTCGAGCCGACCGGTATGTCCGCTGTGCTCGGTGGTGACGAAGCGGAGGTGCTCGCTCGTCTCGATGATCTCGGTCTGATTCCGGCCAATCGCAATGCGGTGGGTCAGATCGTGGCCGCGGGTAAGCTCGAGGCGCTCGAAGCCCTTGCCGCGAACCCGCCCGAAAAGGCCCGCGTCCGTGCACTTCCGGTCGCCGGCGCCTTCCACACCGCGTTCATGGCTCCCGCCCAGGACGCGGTCGCGGAGGCCATCGCCAAGATCGCGCCCAGCGCGCCGGTCCGGACCCTGCTGTCGAACTTCGACGGGCAGCCGGTCAGCTCCGGTCAGGACGCGGTCGACAAGCTCGCTGCCCAGGTCACGCGCCCCGTGCGCTGGGATCTGTGCACTGAAACGATCCGTGCGGCAGGGGTTTCCGCGGTGGCAGAGTTGCCGCCGGCGGGCACCCTGGTCGGCATCGCCAAGCGGGAGCTCAAGGGCACCCCGAATCTGGCGCTGAAGACACCCGCGGACCTCCCCGCGCTCGCCGAACTCACCGCGGCAAGCTAGCTTGGCTCGCGGCCCGCTCCTATCAACGGCGATGGAGCAACCGGGTCGCAAACAATTGAAAATCCACCCTCTACAGGAAATAAGAAGGGAGCCACCACAGTGGCCGCTCTGACCCAGGAACAGATCGTCGAAGAGCTCGGGAAGATCATCGAAGAGGTGACCGGTATCGAGCCCTCCGAGGTGACCATCGAGAAGTCCTTCGTCGACGACCTGGACATCGACTCGCTGTCGATGGTCGAGATCGCCGTCCAGACCGAGGACAAGTACGGCGTCAAGATCCCCGACGAGGACCTGGCGAGCCTGAAGACCGTTGGCGACGCGGTGGCGTACATCCAGAAGCTCGAGGCCGAGAACTCCGACGCGGCCGCTGAGCTGAAGGCCAAGTTCGGCGCCGAGGGCGAGTAGGAACCGACACCGTGACCACTCCTTCCACCTTGAACGGGAACTTTCCCAACGTCGTCGTAACGAGCATGGCGGCGACCACGTCGATCGCCGGTGACGTCGATGCGACGTGGAAGGGCCTCCTCAATGGCGAGAGCGGCATCGACACTCTCGAGGACGACTTCATTGCGGAGTACGACCTTCCAGTTCGAATCGGCGGCCACCTGAAGGTGTCGCCGGACACGCTGCTCGATCGGGTCGAGATCCGTCGCATGGCGTACGTCGAGCGACTGGCGACCGTGCTCGGTCGCGAGGTGTGGAAGAACGCCGGCTCTCCCGAGGTCGACCCGCTGCGGCTGGGTGTGGCCATCGGCACCGGTCTCGGCGGCGGCGACGCGCTGATCGATTCGGTGGACAAGCTGAAGAACGGCGGCTATCGCAAGATCTCGCCGCTCGCTGTTCAGATGGTCATGCCGAACGGGCCGTCCGCCGTCGTCGGTCTCGAACTCAAGGCCCGCGCGGGTGTGATCACTCCGGTCTCGGCGTGTTCGTCGGGTTCGGAGGGCATCGCCAACGCGTGGCGGATGATCGTCATGGGTGACGCCGACATCATGGTCACCGGCGGTGTCGAGGGTTTCATCGACTCGGTGCCGATCGCCGCGTTCTCCATGATGCGGGCCATGTCGACTCGCAACGACGATCCGAAGGCGGCCTCGCGCCCCTTCGACAAGGATCGCGACGGCTTCGTCTTCGGCGAAGCGGGCGCGCTCATGGTCATCGAGACCGAGGAGCACGCCAAGGCTCGTGGCGCCACCATCCACGCCCGACTCATGGGCGCGGGTATCACCTCCGACGGGTTCCACCTGGTGGCCCCCGATCCGGAGGGCAGTGGTGCGGCTCGCGCCATGCAGCGCGCGATGCAGACCGCCGGGTTGTCCCCCAAGGACGTGACCCATGTCAACGCCCACGCGACTGCCACCCCGATCGGTGACACCGCGGAGGCCAACGCGATTCACAAGGCCGGCGTGCAGCACGCTTCGGTCTACGCTCCCAAGTCGGCCCTGGGCCACTCGATCGGTGCCGTCGGCGCACTCGAGTCGGTACTCACGGTGCTCAGCATCCGGGATGGCATCGTCCCCCCGACGCTGAACCTGGACAACCAGGATCCGGCGATCGATCTGGATGTCGTGCACGGCGAGGCTCGCCGTCAGGACATCGAGTTCGCGATCAACAACTCCTTCGGTTTCGGTGGGCACAATGTCGCGCTCGCCTTCGGCCGGTACTGACACGGATTCATCCCGGTAAACCGGAAATCCGGCTCAGCTTTACCGGTCAGTAAGACAAGCGGTCCCGGCGGGGGTTTTCGGATGGACGATCCCGCACCCGAAAATCCCCCCGGGACTTAGACATTCGCAGCCGCTCTCAGCGACCGCCTTTCCCCCATGAGGAGAGTTTGCGATGACCATAATGGCCCCCGCTCACGCCGACACCGCTACCGATCCCCGTGACCCGCTGGGTCGGTTGCAGCGCTTCTTCGACCCCGGAACCGTTCTCCCGCTACACCCGCGCGACAAGTCCGGTGTGCTCGCCGCCATCGGTGAGGTCGACGGCGTCCGCACCGTCGCCTACTGCTCCGACGCCACCGTGATGGGCGGCGCCATGGGCGTGGAGGGGTGCAAGCACATCGTCGACGCTATCGACACCGCCATCGATTCCCAGGTTCCCGTTGTGGGCCTGTGGCATTCGGGTGGCGCCCGGCTGGCGGAGGGCGTCGAGGCCCTGCACGCCGTCGGCCTGGTCTTCGAGGCCATGGTCCGCGCGTCCGGCCAGGTCCCCCAGATTTCCGTGGTGCTCGGCTTCGCCGCCGGCGGCGCCGCCTACGGCCCCGCACTGACCGACATCGTCATCATGGCTCCGGAAGGCCGCGTCTTCGTGACCGGCCCGGACATCGTGAAGACGGTGACCGGTGAGAGCGTGGACATGGCGACCCTCGGTGGCCCGATTACCCACGGCAAGAAGTCCGGCGTCTGCCACATCGTCGCCGACGACGAGCAGGACGCGATGCATCGTGCGCGCCGCCTGGTCTCGATGTTCGCCGAGCAGGGCGAATTCGACCTGGCCGCAGCCGCACACGGCGATGTCGACCTCAAGGCCATGATGCCGGAGTCGGCCAAGCGCGCCTACGACGTCAAGCCGATCATCCACGAGCTGCTCGACAACGTCGACGGCGAGAGCACCTTCGAGGAGCTGCAGGGCGGCTACGCCCGCTCCATGGTGGTCGGTCTGGGCCGGCTCGGCGGCCGCACCGTCGGTGTGCTGGCCAACAACCCGATCCGCCTGGGTGGCTGCCTCAACTCCGAAAGTGCCGAGAAGGCTTCGCGTTTCGTGCGCCTGTGCAACGCCTTCGGTATCCCGCTGATCGTCGTCACCGACGTGCCGGGCTACCTGCCGGGCGTCTCGCAGGAGTTCGAGGGCGTGGTGCGCCGCGGCGCCAAGCTGCTGCACGCCTTCGCCGAGGCCCGTGTCCCCCGCGTCACCCTGGTCACCCGCAAGATCTACGGCGGCGCCTACATCGCGATGAACGCCCGCTCGCTGGGCGCCACCGCCGTGTACGCCTGGCCGGGTTCCGAGGTCGCCGTCATGGGCGCCAAGGCCGCGGTCGGCATCCTGCACAAGAAGGCGCTCGCGGCCGCCCCGGAGGAGGAGCGCGAGGCCCTGCTGGAGCGTCTGACCGAGGAGCACGAGCGCATCGCCGGTGGCGTCCAGCGCGCCATCTCGATCGGTGTCGTGGACGAGGTCATCGAGCCCGCCAAGACCCGCTCCACCATCGCCGCCGCCCTGGCCGCCGCCCCGGCGCGGCCGCAGCACAACAAGAACATTCCGCTGTAATCGGTTACACGGCAACGCAATAGCGGGCGGTCTCCTCGGAGACCGCCCGCTTTTCGTTGGCCGGGAACGGGTTTCGCTGTCAGGCCGGGGGGATGTTGGCGTTGTGGTGGAAGACGTTGTCGGGATCCCAGGCGGATTTGAGGGCGACGAGGCGGGAGTACTTGTCGCCGTAAGATTCCCGGACACGATGCTGGTCGTGGTCGACGAGGAAGTTGACGTATCCGACGTCGGAGCGGGCGTGCGGGCGCAGGGCGGCCCAGAAGTCACGGGCCCACTCGCGTTCGGCCGGGAAATCGTCGGGCTCGGTGCTGAGGGCGTTGATGTTGATCGCCCAGCACGGTTGGCGCGAACCGCCGAATGCGGTGTTGGCGTTGGGAATCGCGCAGTAGGCACCGCGGAGGGGGAAGATCGGGACCAGGGAGTCGACCAGGCTGCGGCGCGGGAAGTGGTCGACGAGGGTGGCGAGCACCTCGTCGGTGAGCTCGTCCACGTAGAGCGACTTCTCGTAGGCGAACAGACCCGCCGGGGAGGACTCGTCGAACATCTGCTGCAGGGCGGTGTACGGGATCGGAGTGACGAGCTCCCAGTTCATCGCGGATCCCGAGTGGGAGCCGACGTCAGGACTGGAGGCGGACCTTGTCGGCGGACTCGTTCTGGCTGGCGCATTCCTGATAGGGATTGGGGGTGGCGGGGCGTTCGCCGCAGACCCAGCGGACGGTGTCGACGGTGACGGCGATGTCGCCGGTGGATTGTTTGGCGCGCTGGTCGGCATAGGCGGTGACGACGGAGAGCGCGGTGGGGCAGAAGCCGGTGCCCTTGGCGGTGGAGACCACGACCGCCAGGCCCCAGGGGCCGGCGCCGCACTGGACGGCCTCGTGGCCCGCGGCCGGGAAGGCGGCGGCGGAGGTGGCGGGGTGGGCCGAGGAGCCGGAGGCGACGGTGGGGCTGTTGTCGTTGCAGCCGGTGAGGGCGAAGGCCGTCGCCATGGACAGGGCCGCACCCGCGATCGCTGTGGTCCGCACGAATCCTCCTCGTATCAGCCGACGTCGCGGCGCAGCCAGGTGACTTCGGCGCCCTCGCCGCCGAGGCGGTAGGGCTCGAGGATATCGTCCCAGGCGGTGCCGAGGGCGCGGTCGATGTCAGCGGCGATCTCGGCGGCGGAGCCGCGGCCGTGGGCGCGGGCCTCGGCGACGATGGCGCGCAGATGCATCTCACCGACCATGACGTCGCCGCAGGCGCCGGTGGCGCCGCTCCAGAGGCCGAGGCCGGGAACGAAGCTGAAGCGGGCGCCGTCGACGCCCTCGCTGGGGTCCTCGGTGACTTCGAAATACAGCACGGGCCAATCCCGCAATGCTCTGGCTAATTTCCCTCCGGTACCAACCGGGCCGCACCAATCGGTGGTGGCACGCAGCTGTCCGGGATCGGCCGGCTGCGCGGTCCAGCGCAGTTTCGCGGGGGCCTTGAGAGTGGAGGTCAGAGCCCATTCGACATGCGGGCACAGCGCAGCCGGCGACGAATGGATATAGACGACTCCAGACGTCGCCTCCGCGAACTGACTAGACGCGTGCACCACTGACACCTCCGGCTCGACGAGGGACGTCTTCCCCAACGGCCCCTTCTGAGCTCGGCGTTGCCCGAGTGTACTGGAGTGCCCGGTGTTGCGTGTGTTACTTGACGCCTGTGTCGGCCGCTACGCAAACTCCGCGATTACGGCGTCGCTGAGGGGCGGCCACGCCGCTCGGGCCCAGTCCCCGAAATTTTCGTCCGCCAGCGCGAGACACGCCATGCCGACTTCCGGATCCACCCAGAGGAATGTGCCGGACTGCCCGAAGTGCCCGAAAGTCCGCGACGAGTTCGCGCCACCGGTCCAGTGCGGCGATTTGTGGTCGCGGATTTCGAAACCCAATCCCCAGTCGTTGGGGCGCTGCGACCCGTAACCGGGAAGGACACCATTGCATCCCGGGAATTGCACGGTGCTTGCTTCGGAAACCAATTCGGCACTCACGACAGCAGGTTCCAGCAATTCCTCGGCGAATCGCAGGAGATCTGCGACCGAGGAGCGGCCGGCATGTCCGGCCGAACCGACCAGCGCCGAGGAGTTCATGCCCAGCGGCTCGAAGACGGCCTCGCGCAGGTACTGGTCGAACGGGATACCGGTCTGCGCCGCAACGAAATCCGCGAGCACCTCGAACCCGGCGCTGGAGTAGATCCGCTTCGCGCCGGGCCGGGCCAGCACCACGGTGGTGTCGAAGGCCAGGCCGGAGGTGTGGGCGAGCAGGTGCCGCACTGTCGATCCGGGCGGCCCGGCGGGCTGGTCCAGCTCGATCGCGCCCTCCTCGACGGCCACCAGAACCCCGTAAGCCACAAGGGGTTTGGTCACCGAGGCGAGCGGGAAGACATGCGCGGTGTCACCCTCGGCGTCCACCACGCCCTTGCCGCGGACGACAACCCCCGCCGCCGCGTTCCGGACCGGCCACTGTCGAATCTGCTCCAGCGCTCGCACACATCGAGAGTACTGTGTTTGATTTTGCCCTCCGCTTCGCTCCGGGCGGGTTCGCGGCCCCGAGGTCTCGATTCTTCCCTCCCTCCACTCCTCCGCTGCGCTCCGTCGCTCCAAGCGCGGGGAGGCGGAGCGCAGTCCAGAATCGAGACGGCCGCGAACCTTTGGGCTGTCCGCCGGTTACGAATGCGCCTGCGAGGTAGCGGTTTCGGCAGGCATGGCATTGTTCAGGGCTGACCTTGGCCGCCCGTAGCCGAAGTACACCACCAGCCCGACCGCCGACCACAGTGTGAACGCCAGCCAGGTCACCCCCGGCAGGTGGATCAGCAGCCATACGCACATGGCCACGCCGATGACCGGCACCAGCGGCACCAGGGTCCGGAACGACCGCGGTAGCTCGGGTTTGGTGCGGCGCAGCACCAGCACGCCGATGTTCACCAGCCCGAAGGACACCAGCGTGCCGATATTGGTGGCGTTCACCAGTTCGCCCAGCGGCACCAGCGCCGACAGCACCGCCACCACGCCGCCGACGATGAGCGTATTGACGGTCGGCACGCGCTTCTCCCCGACCCGTGACAGTACGGCGGGCATGAGCCCGTCGCGGGACATGGAGACCAGGATGCGGGTCTGCCCGTAGAGCACGGTCAGCACCACCGAGGCGATGGCGATGACCGCGCCGCCCGCGAGGATGGTGGCGGGCCAGCCGCGCCCGGTGACCTGTTCCAGCACGGTGGCCAGCGACGCGCCCGAGCTGCTGACGGCGTCCACGCCGACCGCGCCGACGGCGGTCAGCGCCACCAGCACGTAGACCAAGGTCACGATGCCGAGCGAAATGATGATGGCGCGCGGCAGATCTCGCTGCGGATTCTTGGCCTCCTCACCGGCGGTGGAGGCGGCGTCGAAGCCGATGAAGGAGAAGAACACCATCGAGGCCGCCGCCCCGATGCCCGAGACGCCGGCCGGCGCGAAGGGGTGCAGGTTCGAGGAGTGGAAGGCGGTGACCGCCACGGCCACGAAGAACACCAGCACCGCGATCTTGATCATGGTGGTGACGGTGGTGACCCGCGCGCTCTCCCGGATGCCGCCCAGCAGCACCACGGTGGCCAGCACCACCACGATGGCGGCGGGCAGGTTGATCACCCCGCCGTCGCCCGGCGGCTGCGCCAGCGCGTCCGGAATCCGCCAGCCGATGGTCGATCCCAGGAACTCGTTGAGGTACGCGCCCCAGCCGACTGCGACCGCCGCCACCGACACGCCGTACTCGAGCAGCAGGCACCACCCGCAGATCCAGGCGATGATCTCGCCCAGCGTCGCATAGGTGTACGAGTAGGCCGATCCGGACACCGGCACCGCGCCGGCCAGTTCCGCGTAGGACAGGGCGGAGAACAGCGCGGCCAGTGCGGCGATGACGAAGGAGACGACGACGGCGGGCCCGGCCAGCGGTGCGGCCTCGCCCAGGACCACGAAGATGCCGGTGCCGAGGGTGGCGCCGACCGACAGTGCGATCAGCGAGATCAGGCCCATGCTGCGCCGCAGTGCGGTGTGTTCTCCATCGGAGGTGAGCTGTTCAACTGGCTTGGTCCGCAGCAATGATGCGGTAATCCGATGGAGTCCGGGCATGTGCGGCCACGCTACCGGTTCGGACCGGTCGAAATGGCATCAGGGTGGCGCATCCATCGGGGGATCCGTACTGCTCACAGCTATGTACTGGCGTCGCACTGGTATTCACCATCGTCGCTACGACCCGCACAGACCGTACGCCCGGTTACGATCGGACCCATCATGAGTGAGCAGGTCACGATCCATGGCGAGGTGGACGCGGGTTTCGGCCCGGTCGCCGACGCGTTCCGCCGCAACTTCGGCCGGCACGGGGAGATCGGTGCGGCGGTGGCGGTCTACGACGGGGATCGGCCCGTGGTGGATCTGTGGGCGGGGCATCGCGATCGCAAGCGCCGGGTGATGTGGGAGCGCGACACCATGGCCCCGGTGTGGTCCTCGACCAAGGGCATGACCGCGTTCGCGGTGGCGTCGGTGGTGTCGCGGGGGCTGCTGGACTATGAGGATCCGGTGGCGCTGCACTGGCCGGAGTTCGCCGCGCACGGCAAGGAGTCCATCACCGTGCGGCAACTGCTGGACCATCAGGCCGGGCTGGCGGCGCTGGATCGGCCGTTCCGGCTCGCGGATATGGCCGATCTGGATCGGATGGCGGTGGTGCTGGCCGAGCAGAAACCGTTGTGGCGGCCGGGAACCCGGCACGGCTATCACCCGATCACGGCCGGGCTGTATCAGGGCGAGCTGCTGCGGCGGGTCGATCCGGAGCATCGCACGCTGGGCCGCATCTTCGCCGAGGACATTGCCGGACCGCTGGGCGCGGAGTTCTATATCGGCCTGCCGGAGGAGGTTTCGCTGGATCGGGTGGCCGCGCTGTCGGCGACCGAGGGCCTCGACATTCTGCGCTATGAGCGAGATCTGCCGGTGCGCATCGGCATTCAGCTCTACAGCAAGCGCGGCCTGTCCTTCCGCGCGCTGAACAGCCCGCAGGTCGGTGCGCCCGCCCGGGCCGCCCGGCGCGAATTCCTCGCGGTGGAGAGCCCGGCCGCGGGCGGTGTCGGCACCGCGCGGGCGCTGGCGCGGGTGTACGGCGCGGCGGCGGGGCGGACCGGTGAGCTGCCCATCGAGCCGAGCCTGTTGGACCGCCTGGGCTCCCCCGACACCGCCGACGACGTCCCGGCCGAGGACCTGGTGCTGCTCACCCCGAGCCGCTATCACCTGGGCTTCCGCCGGTCGCGCGGCGGTTTCCGGTTCGGCTCCGACAAGCGCGCCTACGGCACCACCGGCTATGGCGGCTCGTTCGGATTCGCCGATCCGGCAACGGGTCTGGGGTTCGGCTATGTGATGAACCGCCTGGGTATGGCGGTGCTCGACGATGTCCGTTCGCGCAATCTCCGTGAGGCCCTGCTCCGCTGTCGCTGACCGAAAGGAATAGGTCCATGCCGAGCCAACCGTGGGTGATGCCCGACGAAGGACAGCCACATCGGCGGACCTGGATGGCCTTCGGGGCCGATGAGCGGGTGTGGACGCCCGAGCTGCTCCCCCGCATTCGCGAGGATGTGGCCCGGATCGCCCGCACCGTCGCGCGATTCGAGCCGGTGTCGATGCTGGTGCGGCCGGAGGAATTCGATCTGGCCCGCGCGCTGGCCGGGCCGGAGGTGGCGCTGGTGCCCGCGGAGATGGACGATCTGTGGCTGCGAGACAGCGGCCCGGTGTTCGTGGGCGGCGACGGGGCCATGGCGGCGGTCGATTTCAACTTCAATGCCTGGGGCGACAAGCAGGAGTATCAGGAGGATGCGCGGCTGGCCGGGCTGGTCGCCGAGCGCACCGGGGCGGAACTGCTGACGACCGAGCTGATACTGGAGGGCGGCGGCATCGAGGTCGACGGGGCGGGCACCGCCATCGTCACCGAGAGCTGCGTGCTCAACGACAATCGCAATCCCGGCTGGCAGCGCGAGGACGTGGAGGCGGAACTGGCTCGGCTGCTGGGGATTTCGAAGGTCATCTGGCTGCCCGGCATCGCCGGCTACGACGTCACCGACGGGCACACCGATTTCTACGCGCGGTTCGCGGGCCCGGGCGTGGTGGTGGCCGGTCGTGAGGACGATGTGGACTGCTACGACTACGACGTCACCCGCCGCCATCTCGCCATCCTCCAGGACTCCGCCGATGCCCTGGGCCGCCCGCTGCAAGTGGAGGTGATTCCCGGCCCGGCGCGGGTGCGCGACGAGTTCGCCGACGACGACTTCGCGGCCGGCTACATGAACTTCTATGTCTGCAACGGCGCGGTCGTGGCCCCCGAGTTCGGGGATCCGGAGGCCGACGCCTTCGCCGAAGCCACACTGGCGCGGCTGTTTCCGGGCCGCCGGGTGGTGCAGATCGATATCGACGCGGTCGCCGCGGGCGGCGGCGGCATCCACTGCACGACCCAGCAGGAGCCGGCGTAGACCTCAGCCGTGTTCCACGTCGTGCACGTGGTGCACGAGGTCGTGCAGGAAGTACCGCGCCATGGAGTCGATGGTGAACGCGGAGCCGTTGCTGCGCAGTGCGGCCCGGTCGAGTTCGGTGACCGGCACGGCTTCGAAGGCGCGGGCGGCGGTCTCGGCGGCGGCCGTGAGTTCGACTGCGACGGTGGCCGTTTCGGCGGCGGTGTAGTCCGCGGCGATCGCGGTGGCGTCCTGGTCCCAGTTGGCGAACATGGGAATGCCGTTGTCCCCCACGGTGACCGCGGTGTCGTAGGCGGGGATCACCGGGCCGGGACGGGGCCCGCCGGTGCGGGCGATGTCGAGGCGGTGGGTGAAGATGAGGCACACGTCGCGGACGTGGGCCGCGTACTCGAGCGGCGACCAGGTCGATTCATCGGGCCGTTGCCGGGCGTCGGGTCGCTCCAGGGCGGCGGCGAGGCGGGCGGCACTGGCGCGGGCCGACCCCGGCACCGCCGCGAAGGCGGTGGCGGCGGGGTCGAATCCGCACTCGGCGCAGGCGCGTTCGAGCACCCACGTCCAGTCCTTGGCATCGGGAACGATCGGCATGGCGACCAACTTACGGTGCCGTCACTCCATCAGCTGGTGTGCCTTCTCGAACAGTTCGAGGGTGATGGCGTGCAGGAAGTCGCCGACCTGCTTGGGGGCCTTGCCCGCGCAGGCCCGGGCGTGCGTGCCCTCGAGCACGATGCCCAGCTTGAAGCAGGCCAGCACGGTGTACCAGGTGACGTGGGTCAGGTCGCGGTCGGAGAACTTCGCGTAGTGGGCGATCATCTCCTCGGGTGTGGGCAGGCCGCCCACCGCGCCGAGCGAGCCGACCAGCGCCGCGCCGGTGGTGCCGGGGACCGGGCGGGTGGCGATCTGCCAGCCCAGGTCCAGCAGCGGGTCGCCGATGGTGGACATCTCCCAGTCGACCATGGCCACCACCTCGGGGCCGTCGTAGGAGAACATCATGTTGGCGAGGTGGCAGTCGCCGTGCAGGATGCCGGCTTTCGGCTGGGTGGGGCGGTTACGGTCGAGCCAGTCGCCGACCTGGGCGACGCCGGGGATCTCCGGGCCGGGGTATCCGTCGTTGACGCTGTAGGAGTCGAGCTCCTTGAGCCAGCGCGGCACCTGGCGTTCCAGGAAGCCCTCCGGCTTGCCGTAGTCGGCCAGGCCGAGCGCCTCGTGGTCGAGCGAGCCGAGGCGGGCGATGGCCTCGACCGCGGACAGGCCCATCTGCCGGCGCACCTCGGGGTCGGAGGCGTGCGGTTCGGGCAGCTCGTTCTGCGGGTTGAAGCCGACGATCGGTTCCATGAGGTAGAAGGACGCGCCGAGCACGGATTCGTCGGGGCAGGCGGCGATCACCTTGGGGGCGCGGATCTCGGTGTCGCCGAGGGCGCCGAGGATGCGGGATTCACGCTGGATGACGGTGTTGCTGGCGGACCGCAGATGCTTGGGTCCGCGTCGCAGCACGTACTCGCGGCCGCCGCGGCGGAAGCGGAGCATGATGTTCTGGGTGCCGCCGCCGAGCGGCTTCACCTCCTCGAACTCCCCGCCGGGCAGGCCCTGCTCTTCCATCCACTTTCCGACGACGGCGAAATCGACGACGTCACGATCCACTTCGACCGGCTGCGCAACAGACATGCCGCCTATTCTGCCGTAGCGGTCCACACGAACTGAAGGCAGTCGCCAGCAGTAACTGCAAAATTGGACGGAGCGTAATGTGCGTGGTCAAATGCGCACCCTGTTGATCGACAACTACGACTCGTTCACCTACAACCTGTATCAGCTGATCAGCGAGGTGAACGGGGTCGAACCCGTGGTTGTGCGCAATGACGAGGCGGCCTCGATCGGGGAACTCCGGCTCGGGGAGTTCGACAACATCGTCGTCTCCCCCGGGCCCGGTCGGCCGGATGTCCCGCGCGATTTCGGCATCTCGGCGGCCCTGATCGCCGGAGCCGAGCTGCCGGTGCTGGGAGTGTGCCTGGGGCATCAGGGCATCGTGATCGCGGCGGGTGGGCAGGTGGTCACGGCGCCGCAGGCCCGGCACGGGTACCCGGATCTGATCAGCCATGACGGGCTGGACCTGTTCGCCGGTGTGCCGCAGGACTTCTCGGCGGTGCGCTATCACTCGCTGTGTGCGGCTCGACCATTGCCGGCGGACCTCGAGGTCACGGCGACCACGCCGGACGGGGTGATCATGGGCGTGCGGCACCGCACCCGGCCGCAGTGGGGCGTGCAGTTCCATCCCGAGTCGATCTCCAGCGAGCACGGGGAACTGCTGCTGCGCAATTTCGCCGCGTTGACCGCCGACTATCAACGGCGGCAGGGCATTTCCCGAGAGCCCACACGAACGATGCCGGCGCGCCCCCGGATCGGAGGCGAGACTTCGAGACCGCCCGCCGTCGGCGCACCCGTCCGCTATCGGGTCGAGCAGACGGTCGTGGAGCGGGCCGTCGATACCGAGGCGGCCTTCGACGCGCTGTATGCCGGTTCCCCGCATGCCTTCTGGCTCGACAGCGAGCATGTGGAGCCGGGGCTGGATCGCTTCTCGTTCCTGGGTGACGCGTCCGGGCCGCTGGCGGAGGTGGTGCGGTATCGGGTCGGCAGCGGCCAGGTCGAGATCGAGTCGGCGGCCGGGCCGCGGACGGTGCCGGGCGGGGTGCTCGACTATCTATCCGCCGAGCTACGCTGTCGGGAGATCGAATTCCCGGATGTGCCTTTCGATTTCGCCGGTGGCTATGTCGGCTATCTCGGCTACGAGATGAAGGCCGACTGCGGTGCCGGGGCCGTGCATCGCGCGGCCACGCCCGACGCCCAGTGGATCTTCGCGGACCGGCTGATCGTGGTCGATCACGAAGCGGGCCGCACCCATCTGCTGGCGCTGGCCGAGCCGGATGCCGCTGCCGCCGCACAGGATTGGCTGGCCGCCACCCGGGCCGTGGTGGAAACCCTTCCGACCTGGGAGAATCCGCGGGACCTCGAGCTGCGCGCCGACGAGGCCATGGTCGCGCCGTTCCTCACGCGCGGCCGGGACCGCTATCTCGCCGATGTGGCGGCCTGCCGGGAGCAGCTGCTCGCGGGCGAGTCGTACGAAATCTGCATCACCGACAGCGCTCATCCCCCGGGCGACGCCGACGGCCTCTCCGTGTATCGCACGCTGCGCCGGTGCAATCCGGCCCCCTACGCGGCATTCCTGCGCTTCGCCGGGCTGGAGGTGGCGTGTTCCTCGCCGGAGCGCTTCCTCAAGGTGGATCGCTCCCGCACGGTGGAGAGCAAGCCGATCAAGGGCACCGCCCCGCGCGGTGGCACCGCCGCCGAGGATGAAGAGCTGAAGGACGAGCTGGCCCGCAGCCCCAAGACCCGCGCCGAGAACCTCATGATCGTGGATCTGCTCCGCAACGACCTGGGCCGGGTCTGCGAGATCGGATCGGTGCACGTCCCCAAGCTCATGGTCGTCGAGACCTACACGACCCTGCACCAGCTGGTCTCCACCGTGCGCGGCACCCTCCGCCCCGACCTGGACGTCATCGACTGTCTCCGAGCCTGTTTCCCCGGCGGTTCCATGACCGGCGCCCCCAAACTCCGCACCCTCGAAATCATCGACTCCCTCGAAACCGAGGCCCGGGGCATCTATTCCGGCACCATCGGCTTCCTCGGCCTCGGCGGCGCCGCCGACCTGAACATCGTCATCCGCACCGCCGTCCGCCACGACAATCGCTGGCGAGTCGGCGCGGGCGGCGCGGTCGTCCTCGACTCCGACCCGGCCGGCGAGTACCACGAAATGGTCTGGAAGGCCGCCGCCGCGCTGCGCGCCCTGCCCGGCCTGGGCGTCCCGCCCCGCGACCGCATTCCCTCGGCCAGGTAGTCCGGCCCACCGGGGTGCTGCGACCTCACTTGCGGCGGGAGCGGCGTGACTTGCCTTCGGGCGGTTCGGGTTCCGGATTCTCGCGGGTTCCGGTGAGGCGGCCGAGCAGGGAGACGCCGGGGAGTTTGTCCAGGCGGGTGAAGACCTCCTCGCCGAGGGCGGTGACCGCCTCGAGCCGGGTGAGGATCTTGTCGTAGGCGACGAAGGCGGGCTCGGCCAGGGCGAGGGTGCGATCGAGGCGGTCGATGGTGGAGTTGAGGCGCTCGACGGCGATGGTGAGGCTCTGGATCAGGTCGGGCAGCTGGGCGGCGAGCTGGATGGAGGCGGGCGGGAGGCGGACGGCGGTGTCGAAGGCGGTGGACGCGGTCACCTGGGCGGAATCCAGGGCCTGACCGGCCGCGCTCTGGGCGGCTTCGACCGCGGCCTGGGCCGCCGCCAGGATGTCCCCGGCGGTGGGGACGCGCGAGGTCGAGGGTTTGGCGGGCTGACGGTCGCTCCCCTTGGGGTTGGTCATACCTCTACTGTGCCGCACGATTTTCAGATCGGCCCGCAGGGCCGGGCATGCGGTTTTGTCGGAGGGTCGTGGCATAGTTCGACCACGATGAAACTGACCATGGGTGGCCATACAACGGTTCCGACATCGCTTCTGACGGTTGTGCTTTCGTGGCGGTCGGAGCATGCGGTGCGGGCGCAGGCCGTGCTGGTGGCGGAGCACGGGCGGGCCCGGTCGGACCGGGATTTCGTCTGGTTCGACGCGCCCCGGCACGTCTCGCAGGCGGTGACGCTGGATCGGGAGCCCGCGCCGGGGACGGCGCGGCTGTCGGTCTCGCTCCCGCGCACCGGGCCGGAGGTGGCGGGAATCGTGGTCATCGCTTCGGTGCCAGGCGGTTTCGCCGATGTCGCGGGCCTGCGGCTGACCGTGTTCGACCACGACCATCCGGTCGCTTGGTACGACATCGACACGCCGGACCCCGCACCGGCCCTGGTGCTGGGTGAGTTCACGCGCGCCGAGGAGGGCTGGGAGTTCCGGGCGCTGGCCGACGCGGGGGTCAGCCTGGCGGGGCTGGTGCGCGAGTTCGGGGTGCGGATCGATCCCGCGCACGGCTTCGAACCCGAGCCGCGCCGCACGCCGCCGCCCCCGGATCCCGAACGGGCGGAATGGCATCCGGATCCTCGCGATCCGGCCCGCCTGCGCTGGTGGGACGGCACGACGTGGACGGCGTCGGCCCGCCCTGCGCCGCCGCAGGATGCCCGCCACTGCCCGCGCTGCGGGGCGCCGCGCCGCCGCCTGTTCGGCGCGGCGCTGTTCGGCGCCACGCCGCTGTGCCGCGAATGCGCCACCGAGACAGCCGAATACCTGCGCACCTGGCGGCCCCGCGCCGAGCGCACCCTGCGTGGCCTCTCCCCGCACGATGACTGGGAGACGCTCTGGGCCGCGCTGCGCTTCCAGCGCGTCGACCGCGCCGCCGTCCTGGATCTGCTGCGCCCGCTCGCCCTCGATCAGCTGGAACGCCTGGTCGCCTTCACCTTCGCCGACGGCGTGGTGGACGAGTCCGACGTGGACGACTTCGAGGACACCGTCGCGGAGCTGTCCCTGTCGGGCCCGGTCATCGAGGACCTGCGCCGCCGCCTGCACCGCGGCCGCCTGCTCACCCGGCTGCGGTCCGGCGAGCTGCCGCAGCAGCCCACCACGGGCCTGCACCTGGATCCCGACGAGCGGGTCCACCTGAACCTCCCCGCCGTGCACATCCGGCAGCTGGCCCGCGGCCCCAAGCGCACCGAGGGCCGTCTGATCGTCAGCAACCGCAAGCTGCGCTTCACGGGCGCGGATACCGGCACCGAAATGCCTTGGGCCCGCGTGGTTTCGGTGACCGCCGCCGATGGCCTGGTCGAGGTGTCGGCCACCTCCTCGCGCGGCGGCGCGATCCTCGAGGTCGCCGATCCGGACTTCGTGGCCGCCGCCATGGAGGGCGCGCTGCGCATCGCCAAGCGCCTGGCCCTCACCCCGGGCCGCCGCGACACCCGTTCCATCCCACCGGATGTCAAGACCGTGGTCTGGCAGCGCGACGGTGGCAAATGCGTCGAATGCGGCGACAGTCACTATCTCGAATTCGACCACATCATCCCGATCAGCCGCGGCGGCGCGACCAGCTCCGCGAACCTTCAGATCCTCTGCCGCGCCTGCAACCGCACGAAGGGCGCGCACATCTGACCCCGCGAAGCCGCACATCCAACCCCATCGACGCGCGGGGCACGGGCGAATGTGGGGAATCCGACGCCATGCGATGAATCATGTTGAGCGGCACACGGTGTGGTTCTAGCGTCCGAGGAAGGCCGGTCGAGGAAGGGGATCCGACATGCAGGTGGCGGTTGTGGGCGGTACCGGGACGCTGGGTGCGCCGGTGGTGCGGGATCTGGTGGCGCGCGGGCATACGGTGCGGGTGCTGAGCCGGTCCGCGCCCGCCGAGTCGGTGCCGGGGACCACGCATCACGCGGTGGATCTGGTCACCGGCGCCGGGATGGACGCGGCGCTGGAGGGTGTGTACGCGGTGGTGGACGCGGCCTCCCATCGCGGGCTGCGCAGCGCGCGGGTGATGGTCGACGGTGTGCGCACCCTGCTGGCCGCCGAGCAGCGCGCCCGGGTCGGCCACCATGTGGAGATCTCGATCGTCGGCTGCGAGCGGGTGCCGTTCAGCTACTACCGCACCAAGGTCGCCCAGGAACGGGTGGTCACCCAGGGCCCGGTGCCGTGGACCCTGTTGCGCGCCACGCAGTTCCACGAGCTCATCGACGAAATGGTCGGCGCGGCCGCGAAATTCCGTGTCGCGCCGCGCACCGGTATGCGGTTCCAGCCGGTCGACGTGGTCGCGGTGGCGGGCCGGCTGGCCGACGCGGTCGAGGCGGGCCCGTCCGGCCGGGTCCGCGATCTGGGCGGTCCGCTCGCGCAGACCCTCGGCGAGCTGGCCGAACTCCGCCGCCACGCTCTCGGCCAGGCGCTGCTGCCGCTGCCGGTGCCGCCGGTCGGCCGGATCGTGCGACGGTTGCGCGACGCTGCACTGTGCCTCGACGCCGATGGCGAGACGGTGTCCTACGACTATGCCGAGTGGCTGCGCCGGCGGTATTCGAAGCCGGTGAGCTGACCTGCGTCAGCGCCTCACCCGCAGCACAGTTGGTTCGGCGCAGAACTGCCCGGTGGCCTGATCCAGGGTGAGACCGATGCGATTCAGCCCGCCACTGTCGATCACCGTGCACTCGCTGCCGCCGACGCGCCCGGTCCCGTCGTCGAGGAGCCGGACCTCGGCGGTGACCAGGGGTTGCAGTTTCTCGGCGTCGAAGGTCCAGAATTCGATGTTCCAGAGTTCGTAGCTGTCGCGCGCGGTGACCACGGTGTAGCCGGCCGCGGAGGTGTCGATGCCGATGCCCGCGAGTTCGCCCGCGCGCTGGAGCTGCCCGTCGCCGGCCGCGTGGTAGATGACGTAGCGAGTGTTGGCGCTGGCCAGCATGATCGGGATGATCAACTCGTCGCGGCCGTCGTTGTCGAGGTCGCGCAGTCGTGGCTCGGTGGTGCCGACGGCCTGTTCGGTGAGGGTCTGCAGCGGTGCGCCGACGGGGTCCAGCACGGTGATGGCGACCGACCCCTGCTGTCCGGTACCGCGGTGCCGCACTTCGAAGGTCAGCCCGGCGGCGTCGTGGGATTGCAGGTAGCAGTCGGGAGGCGTGGCGGCCGAGGCGATATCGCCGCAGGGCGGGAGGGCGGAGACGGGGGTGACCGGACCGGGGACGACGTGATCGCTGGTGTGCGGGGAGAGGTTGCCGGCCATGGGTGCGGTGGCGGGGTGTTGTGCGCACGCGGCCAGCGTGAGCGTGGCGGCAGCCAGGCCAGCGGCCACGAGATTCCTCCCCATGGGAGCGAGGATAGCGACGAATGCACAGCAATCGGACCAAGCGAGGCCGACCACACAGATATATCCGACATCATGTGCACAACTGCGCACATATAGGCTTATAGTAACTGTGTGCTCGACGTGCTCCGCGATCCCCGGTTCCGCAAGCTGTTCACCGCCCAGGTGGTCGCCCTGGTCGGCACCGGACTGCTCACCGTGGCCCTGGGCCTGCTCGCCTACGAGGTGGCCGGGGGCCAGGCGGGCGCGGTGCTGGGCACCGCCCTGGCCATCAAGATGGTGGCGTATGTGGCTGTCGCGCCGGTGATCTCGGCGCTCACCCTGCGGCTGCCCCGGAAGCTGGTACTGGTGTCGGCGGACGCGGTGCGCGCGGGGATCGCGCTCATGCTGCCGTTCGTCACGCACACCTGGCAGATCTATGTGCTGATCGCGCTGCTGCAGTCGGCCTCGGCCACCTTCACGCCGGCGTTCCAGTCGCTGATCCCCTCGATCCTGGTCGACGAGGAGGACTACACCCGCGGGCTGTCGCTGTCGCGGCTGGCCTACGACATGGAGTCGCTGCTGAGCCCGGTGCTGGCGGCCGCGCTGCTGACGGTCATCAGCTATCACTCGCTGTTCGTGGGTACCGCGGCCGGTTTCGTGGCCTCGGCGCTGCTGGTGGTGACCACCCGGCTGCCCCGGCTCGCCGCGCCCGAGCGGTCCGCCCCGCTGCTGCGGCGCATCACCGAGGGCGCCCGGATCATGATGAACCGGCCGGTGCTGCGCGGGCTGCTGGCCATGAACATGGTGGTGGCCGCGGCCACCGCGCTGGTGATCGTGAATACCGTTGTGTACGTGCGGGATCAGCTGGGCGGTTCCAATACCGCGGTGGCACTGGCGCTGGGCTGCTTCGGATTCGGCTCCATGGCGGTGGCGCTGTCGACCCCGCGATTGCTGGCGAGGGTGCCGGACCGCCGTTTCATGATGACCGGCTGCGTGCTGCTGCCGCTGGGCCTGATCGCTGCGTCGCTGCCGACCCTGCTCCCCCGCGGGGCCGGTGCGCTCGTGCTGGCGGTGACCTGGGTGCTGCTGGGCGCGGGCACCTCGATGATCAACACCCCGTCCGCGCGCCTGCTGCGCGCCCAGTCCGAACCCGACACCCGCACAGCCGTTTTCACCGCACAGTTCTCCCTCTCGCACGCGTGCTTCCTGGTGACCTACCCGGTCGCGGGCAAGCTGGGCGCGCTGGCGGGCCTGCCGACCACGGCGATCGTGCTGGCCGCCGTCGCTACACTGGCAGCTACGACGGCGGCCCACGCCTGGCCCGCACACATGCCGACGGGCCCCGAGGCGGTGAGGGCGGCGGCAGGAAGGTGAACTGGTGAGCGAGGAGACCGAACCGGCACCTGCCGCACCCAGCCTCATCCACCCGGTCCGTCCGGATCAGCCCCATCTGGACGTGGCCACCGCCACCTTCCGCATGCTGTCGGATCCGACCCGCCTGCACATCCTCTGGATCCTCGCCTCCGACGAGGCCGATGTCACCGCCCTCACCGAGGCCTGCGGCGCCTCCCGCACCGCGGTCAGCCAGCATCTGGCCAAACTCCGCTTCAGCGGCCTGGTCGACACCCGCCGCGAGGGCCGCCGCATCATCTACCGCATCCGCGACGGCCACCTGGCCCGCCTGGTCCGCGAGGGCCTGAACCACGCCGATCACATCGTGACCGGCGAACCATCGCACGCATAGCGAGCATTTCCCGGGACTCGGCTCCTGGTCAGTGGGACGTGGTATCGCCGAGTGCCCGCATGCGCCGTGACGATATGCCTATTCGAAATATCTCGAGACGAATAGTGAGAGGTCGCGCATGCATCCCGAGCAGGGCAGCCCATTCGATGTGATCATCATCGGTGCCGGATTCGCCGGACTCTATGGCGTCCACCAGGCGGCGAAGGCCGGATTGAACGTGCTCGGCCTGGAGGCGGGCGAGGGTGTCGGCGGCACCTGGTTCTGGAACCGCTACCCGGGTGCGCGCTGCGACGTGGAGAGCGTCGACTACTCCTACTCGTTCGACGAAGACCTGCAGCAGAGCTGGACCTGGACCGAGCGTTTCGCCGCCCAGCCGGAGATCCTCGGCTACATCAACCATGTGGCGGACCGCTTCGAGCTGAAGCAGCGCTACCGGTTCGGTCAGCGCGTCGTCGGCGCCCGCTTCGACGACGAGGCGGCCGTCTGGACGCTGCGCACCGAGGCCGGCGACGAATTCCGCTCGCAGTTCGTGGTTTTCGCCACCGGCTGCCTGTCCGCGCCGATCAAGCCGAACATCCCCGGCATCGAAACCTTCGCGGGCGAGGAGCTTTTCACCGCGCAGTGGCCGGAGCAGGGCGTGTCCTTCGAGGGCAAGCGGGTCGGCGTCATCGGCACCGGCTCCTCCGGCATCCAGGTCGCGCCGATCATCGCGCGGGAGGCCGAGGCGCTCACCGTCTTCCAGCGTTCGGCCAACTTCAGCGTCCCGGTGCCCAACCGGCCGTGGACCGACGAGGAGCAGGGCGAGATCCGCGCCACCTACCGGCAGCGGCGCGAGAACTCCTACTACGCACCGGCCGCCACCCCGCACCGCTCGCTGGAGACCAAGGCCCTGGACCTGACCGCCGAGGAGCGCGAGCAGGCCATGCAGGACCGCTGGGACGGCGGCGGCGTGCTGTTCAACAAGGTCTTCCCCGACCAGAACAGCGATCTGGCCGCTAATGAGCTGGTGCGCGAGTTCGCGGTCGCCAAGATCCGCGCCAAGGTGGACGACCAGGCGGTGGCCGACGACCTCATCCCCTACGACCACCCCATCGGCACCAAGCGCATCTGCACCGACTCCGGCTACTACGAGATGTTCAACCGGCCGAACGTGTCGCTGGTGAACCTGCGCCGCGAGGCCATCGAGGAGGTCACCCCGACCGGCATCCGGACCGCCGACAAGTTCGTCGAACTCGACGCGCTGGTCTACGCAACGGGTTTCGACGCGATGACCGGTGCGCTGCTGCGCATCGACATGCACGGCGCGCGGGATGCCCGCCTCGGTGAGCTGTGGGCCGACGGGCCGGTCACCTACCTGGGCTTCGGCATCCCCGGCTTCCCGAACATGTTCAGCATCAACAGTGTCGGCACCCCGTCGGTGATGGCGAACATGGTGCTGCACTCCGAGCAGCAGCTGGACTGGGTGCTGGCGCTGGTGGAGCACTGCCGCGCCAACGGGATCCGCAAGGCGGAAGCCCGCACGGACGCGGCGGTCAAGTGGACCGATCACCTGCTCGAGGTCGCCGAGGGCACGCTGTTCGTGAAGGCCAATTCCTGGTACATGGGCGCGAACATCGAGGGCAAGAAGCGCGTATTCATGCCCTACATCGGCGGTTTCGGCAACTACCGCCGCTACTGCGACGACGAGCGCGACAACGGGTACCCGAACTTCGAGCTCACCGCGTAGTCACTGGACCCGACGAAACCGGCTCGCTTCCTCTTGGCGGCGAGCCGGTTTCGTCGTCCACGGTCAGGCGGGCAGGCCCAGACCGGCAGCCAGAACGGGCCACGACCGCTTCATCGCGTCCTCCCAATAACCCCACGAGTGGGTGCCGGTCGGCGTGAAGTCATAGGTGGCCGCGATGCCGAGGCCGTCGAGCCTGGCCTTCAGATTGTGGCTGCAGAAGTCGGTGGCGGCCTCGATCCCGCCACCGATGATCAGCTGCTGGAGCCAGCCGTCTGTGCCCGGCAGGGTGTGCGGGCCGCCGGGGGCGTCCCACCGGCCCGGCAGCCCGGAACCACTGGAGATGAACAGATTCAGGCCGCGCAGCTGGTCGGCGTGCACATAGGGATCGTTGACGGCCCACTCGGGATCACCCTCGGGGCCATACATGTTCGCGCTGTCCCCGCCGCCCTTCGTCACCACGTCATTGGCGAAGTGATATCCGATGGGGTCACTGATCTGGGCACAGCCGCTGTAGACCGCAACCGACCGATACAACCCTGGCGCGGCGATGGGCAGCTGCAACGCCGAGGTACCCGCCATCGACAGACCCGCGATCGCGTTGCGCCCGTTGGCATTCAGCGCCTCGTCGATGAGCGGTGGCAACTCCTCGGTCAGGAAGGTCTTCCACTTGTTCACGCCCAGAGCGGGATCCGGGGCGCGCCAATCGGTGTAGTAGGTGAAATCCCCGCCGATCGGCTGCACCACATCGACGTTCTTCTCGGCCAGAAAGTCCAGCACATCGGTCTGCGTCTGCCAGGTCACGGCGTCGGCGGCGCCCGCGCCACCGAGCAGGTACAGCACCGGGGCGGGCTGGGAGGTGTCGGCCGGACGGTGCACATCGACCTGAATGCTCTTGTCCATGGCGGCCGAATAGACCTGCAGAGTCACTAGACGGGTGTCGGTGGTCGTGCTGGAGACGATGCGTGAGCCGTCGGCGGAAGTGCCGGTGTAGGTCACCGGGGTGTCCGGTTGGGCGGAGGCCGTGCCCGCGGCCATCGACACCAAAATGGTTGCGGTCAAGGCCGATACCACGCTGCCCAGGGTAATTGTGGAACGCACGCTGTCTCCTCCGGCAGATTCCCGTTGTCACGAGTCAGCACTTCAGCGTGCCGAGCGGATTCGGAAAATGCTGGCCCGGAACTGAACTGACTCCGAGAGTACGTTTCCGGCCGTAGGGTCAGGGCGCGATTCCCACCCTCGTTACCACACGTGTACACAAGACGAAACCGGCTCGCTTCCCCTGAAGGCGTGCCGGTTTCGTCGATGTACCGGTCAGGCCGGCAGGCCCAGACCGGTCGCCAGGACGGGCCACGATTTCTTCAGCGCGTCCTGCCAGTACCCCCACGAGTGGGTACCGGTGGGCGTGAAGTCGTAGGTGGCCGGAATACCGAGGCCGTCGAGCTTGGTCTGCAGGTTGTGGGTGCAGTAGTTGGTGGCGGCCTCGAGCGTGCCGCCCAGGGCCACCTGGTTCGCCCAGCCGCCCGCGCCGGGCAGGGTGTGCGGGCCGCCGAGGGTGTCCCACTGGCCCGGCAGGCCGGAACCGCTGGAAATGAACATGTTCAGGCCGCGCAGCTGGTCGGCGTGCACGTAGGGATCGTTGGCGGCCCACATGGGATCGCGCTGCGGGCCGTACATGTTCGCGCTGTCGCCGCCGCCCGCGGCGATCACGGTATTGACCATGCTGTAGCCGAGCAGATCGCTGATCTGGGCGCAGCCGCTGTAGGCGGCCACCGACTGGTAGAGGCCGGGCGCGGCGATGGGCAGCTGCAGCACCGAGGTGCCCGCCATGGACAGACCGGCAATGGCATTGCGGCC
Source organism: Nocardia sp. NPDC059154 (assembly GCF_042755705.1). Classification (NCBI taxonomy): domain Bacteria; kingdom Bacillati; phylum Actinomycetota; class Actinomycetes; order Mycobacteriales; family Nocardiaceae; genus Nocardia; species Nocardia sp. NPDC059154. Next base: position 30,111 of record NZ_JBHZCS010000014.1, on the reverse strand, counting down.
GTTGGTGTTCAGCGCCTGGTCGATGACCGGCGGCAGTTCCTCGGTGAGGAAGGTCTTCCACTTGTTCACGCCCAGTGCGGGATCCGGCTCGCGCCAGTCGGTGTAGTAGCTGAAGCCGCCGCCGACCGGCTGCACCACGTTGACGTTCTTGTCGGACAGGAAGTTCAGGACGTCGGTCTGCTTCTGCCAGGTCGCGGAGTCGGTGCCGCCGCCCGCGCCGTTGAGCAGGTACAGCACCGGGGTGGGCGCCGAGGTGTCGGCGGCGCGCTGCACATCGACCTCGATGTTCTTGTCCATGGCGGCCGAATAGACCTGCAGCGTCAGGGTGCGCGCGTCGGTGGCCTTGCTGGAGGCGATGCGAGAGCCGTCGGCGGAGATGCCCGCGAAGTTCAGCGAGGTCCCCGGGTCGGCGGAGGCGGCGCCCGCGGCCACTGGTAGCAGAACGGTTGCGGTCAAGGCCAATGCCGCGCTGCCCCAGGTCTTCGTTGAACGCACGCTTTCTCCTTCGGCAGTTTTCTCTGGCGTGACGAGCAGTTTGTGCAGGTGTCACGAATCAGCCCCCCACGTTGCCCACAGCCTCTTAGCAATTGCTGACTCGAAGCTGAGCTGCGGCTGAGAGGGTGGCGAGACCCCGGTCGGAGCCGGAAATCGGCTCGGGTGACTTCACTCACTGCCGCCGCTGACCGGGATCCACGCCACCGACGGGCGGCGGTCAGCGCACTGTCGGTGGGCTGTCAGCGCGGGTCGGCATCGTCATGGACACACACGAACAGCCACCACCGAAAGGCACCGCAAATGTCCGCGAACGCGCACACCGATTCCGCCCTCACCGAGTTCGTCGCGGCCACCGCCGCCGAGTACGGGATGCCCGGCATGGCCGTCGGCATCTGGGTCGACGGGCGGGAGATCCACGCCAATGTCGGTGTGACCAGCACCGAGAACCCGGTGCCGATCACCGAGCACACGATCTTCGCGATCGGCTCGACCAGCAAGACCTTCACCGCCACCGCCCTGATGCAGCTGGTCGCGGCGGGCCGGGTGGATCTGGACGCGCCGGTGCGCACCTATGTGCCGGAGCTGGAGCTGATCGACGAGAAGTCCGCGGCGACGATCACCGTGCGGCAGCTGCTCAACCACACCGCCGGGCTGGAGTGGAACATCATCAACGACACCGGCGACGGCGCGGACGGGCTGGCCGCCTTCGTGGCCACGCTGGCCGAGTTGCCGCTGATCGGCGCGCCCGGCGAGCGGGCGTCCTACAGCCAGGCGGGCTTCAACCTGCTGGGCCGCGTCATCGAGAAGGTGACCGGGGAGTCGTTCGAAAAGGTCGTCGCCGACACGGTTCTGGAGCCGGTGGGGCTGGCCGAGAGCTTCTACTTCCAGGGCGATGTCATGACCCGCCGCTTCGCCGCCGGGCACGAGCGGCAGCAGGACGGTGAGCTCGAGGTGTCGCGGGCCTGGAAGGGCAGCCGCGCCAACAACCCCGGCGGCGGGCTCGGGTCCACGGTGTCGGATCTGGTGCGCTGGGGCCGATTCCACCTCGGTGACGGCCGCACCGAGAGCGGCGCACCGGTGCTGCCGGCCGAGCTGATGCACCGGATGCAGCAGCCGACCGTCGAGCTGCGGGCCAGCACCCTCGCCGACGCCTTCGGCCTGTGCTGGATGCTGCGCGATGTGGACGGGGTCCGCACGGTCGGCCACGACGGTTCCGGCTTCGGCCAGTTCGCCAATTTCCAGCTGGTGCCCGAACGCGATTTCGCGGTGGTCGTGCTCTCCAACGCCAGCCCCGACGGCATCCCCGCCAACCAGGCCATCATCCGCTGGGCCCTGGAGCACTACCTGGGCGTCGTCGACAAGGATCCCGAGCCGGCCCCCTTCGACGCTGCGCGCGCCCCGGAACTGTTCGGCGTCTACGACATCGACGCCATGACCATGACCTGCTACGCCGACGGCGACCAGCTCTACCTCGACTGCAAGGTCAAGCCCGAAATCCGCGCCGCCGCCGGCGCCGAGATCCCCCAGGACCACCCGCCCTTCCCCTTCGGCCTCCTCCCCGGCAGCGACGAATACGTCATCACCGACGGCTCTTTCAAGGGCCAGCGCGGCTACTTCACCCGCAACCCCAACGGCGACATCACCGCCATCGACCTCGCGGGCCGTGTCTTCACCCGAGTCTCCTGACACCTCTGAACGAGAGGGCGCCCCCGATACCGGGCAGGCGTCCTCTCCTTGGTGCGTCGAGAGCCAGCAGACGCTGCCGGTCGCCGAGTGCGTCCCTGCTCAAATCTGGGCGGGGCGGGCGCCGCGGCGGCGTGGCCGCATCTGGTACAGGCGATACCAGGCGAGCGCGAGGAAGATCGCCGCCAGGCCGGCGACGACTCCCATATCGAGCAGCCACGTGCCCATGGTGTGCTTCCACAGCGGGTCGGGCCCGCCATTGTGCGGCGAGAGGGTGTCGAGGTCGATGCTGGCCGCTGCAGCGCCGAAGCCCCAGCGGGACGGTGACAGGTAGGACAGCTGTTGCAGAACGGGAGTGCCGGGAAGCCGCACCAGCCCGCCGGTGAGCACCAGTTGCGCCATCGACAGCACGATCAGCAGCGGCAGTGTCTTTTCCGAGGTGTCCACCGAGGCGGACACCAGCAAGCCCAACGCCAGCGACGCGATGCCCAGCATCGCCATCGCCAAGATCAACTCCAGCTGGACCGAGGTGAATATCCCTGTCGGCGGGACACTCGTACCGATAGTGCCGATCAAGAACAGCACCGCCGTCTGAAGGACGGTGATCACGCCCAAGACCAGCAGTTTCGACATCAAATAGACCCCGGCCGACAGTCCTGCCGCGCGTTCTCTGCGATAGATCGTCTGTTCCTTGACGATCTCGCGAATCGCGTTGCCGGTGCCGATGAAGCAGGCACCGAATATCAAGATCATGAGCTTGGTCGAGGCATCGGTGTTGGTTCCCGGCGCCCCGGTGAAACCGGCGCCCGACGGCACCGCGGCGATCAGACCGCCCAGCAGCAGCGGCATCGCGCCGAGCAACGCCAGATAACTGCGGTCCGAGGCGATCACCGCCAGATAGCGCCGGCACAGTGTGCTGAGCTGGCTGAGCTTGGACTGCGGCGCGGGCGGCGGTGCCGGTGCGGGTACTTCCACCGGTCCGGTCTCGTTGGTCTGCTCGACAGCGACGTAGTTCTCGTAGCGCGGGGAGTTCCGGAACTCACCGGCCCAGTCGCGGTCCTCCTCCCGGTCGAATGCTTGGAACACCTCGGCCCAGGTGCGCTGCCCGAACTCCTGCAAGCCCTCTGCGGGCGGCCCGTAATAAGCAAGCTTGCCGCCGGGCACCAGCACCAGCAGGCGGTCACAGGAATCGAGATTCGCCACGCTGTGGGTGACGACGATGACGGTCCGCCCGTCGTGGGCGAGTTCGGACAGCATTTCCATGACCGTCTTGTCCAGGCCGGGATCCAGGCCGGAGGTCGGTTCGTCGAGGAACAACAGCGACGGTTTGGTCAGCAGTTCCAATGCGACGCTCACCCGTTTGCGTTGCCCGCCGGAGAGCCGGTCGATGCGGGTGTCGGCATGCCGCGACAGGCCGAGTTCGTCGAGGACTTCGTCGACTCGCTGCTCGCGCTCCTCGCTCTGTGTGTCACCGGGGAAGCGCAGCTCGGCCGCGTAGAGCAGGGCGCGTCGCGTCGCGAGCTGGTTGTGCAGGATGTCCTCCTGCGGAACCAGGCCGATCCGGTGTCTCAGCTCGTCGTAATCGGTGTACAGGTCGCGTCCGTCGTAGCGGACGGTCCCCTCGGTCGCGGGCCGCAGCCCGGTGACCGCGCCCAACAGCGTCGACTTGCCCGCTCCGCTGGGTCCGATGACCCCGACGAGTGAGCGCTGCTCGATGGGGAAGGTCACGTCGTCGAGCAGCACTTTGCCTTCCGGTGTCCGCACGATGAGGTTCTGGACACAGACCGAGATGTCACCGGTGTCGACGGACTCGCGCAGTTCGTTGCCGACGAGCCGGTAGGTGGTGTGTCCCATGCCGATCAGGTCGGATTCGGACAGGTCCGCGGTCTCGATCCGGTGGCCGTTGACGTAGGTGCCGTTGTGGCTGTCGAGGTCGACGACTCGATATTTGCCTTCGTCGATCACCTGTAGTTCGGCGTGATGGCGAGAGACCATGAGGTCGGGCACGACGATGTCGTTGTCGGCGGCGCGCCCGATCCGGAGTGTGCCCGAGATGATCCGTACCAGCGCGCTGGGGTGAGCGGCCTGAGGCGCCGACCGCGACACTCGCCGGGGCAGGCCCGGCTCGAACTTGGTGACCGTGGCTTCATCGTCGAGGTCATAACCAGGATTCGGGACGATCATCGTGTCCCCACCGATATCGTCATCGGGCTCGGGGCCGGAGTCGGGTGATGTTTCCAGCGAGCAGGACAACTGCGCACCGTATTTGGCATGCCCGAGCTGGAAGGTCTCGTCGTGGTCGATCACCATCCGCTCGACGCGGTGACCATCGAAAAAGGTGCCGTTCAGGCTGTGCGCGTCCTCGATTTCCCAACCGTGGGATCCCCGCTCCAGCACGGCATGCAACGCCGAAACACGCGGATCGGTGACAACAATGTCGGCGGTCGGATCGCGGCCGATGTTGTATGCGCCCTCGGGGCGTAGCCGATAGACGTGTTCTCGCGTCTGCACCACAAGAACCGGGGACTCGGATAATTCCGTGGAGGACCGCTCATCCGCCATAACGGAAGTATACGACCGTGCCGAAGTATCGCGGCGAATGCTGATGGGATTCGAAATACTAATCCGATAGAACCTGACGCAAGATCGAAGCCGAATATTTCTCAATTTGTTTCATGCACCGAATTCCGTCACATCCCATATGCGGGTTCAGCTGCGCTTTTCGGCGCTCACGTAGTGCGCCTGCTGGATGAGATCGAGCAGTTCGGCGGGCATATCGGTGATCGGGTGGCCGTAGCCGGCGGCGAGGTCGACGGGAGCGGTGCTCTGGACCGACCAGCCGTGCCGGGCCAGCCAGTCGCCGGGAACAGCGCGGGCATCGTCGTACCAGAGGTCGCTCACGTCCAGGTTCCCGAAGGGGTTGCTGCCGAAGAACTTCTCCTCCGTGTCTTCGAAGCGTTGCGGGTCCAAGCCGCGGCCGAAGTCGTCGGTGGCCACGCTGCTGCCGGGCGCGGAGAGGGCGTCGATGCGTTCGAACAATGCGTCGTGTGCCGAACCCGGCAGGAACGGCAACAGCCCCTCGGCCGACCACGCCGTCGGCCGCTCCGGATCGAATCCCGCGGCCGTGAGCGCAGCGGGCCAATCGTCGCGCAGATCGACCGCCACCACGCGTCGATCGGCCTTGGCCACGGCACCGTGCTCGGCGAGAACCTGGTCCTTGAACTCCAGCACCCGGGGCTGATCGATCTCGAAGACGACCGTGCCCGCGGGCCAATCCAGCCGGTACGCGCGCACATCCAGACCGGATGCCAGGATCACCGCCTGCCGCACACCCTGCTGCCACGCCGCGGCGAAGAACTCGTCGAAGAACCTCGTCCGGACACCCATGAACCGCCCGAATCGCGTCATGTTGCCCACGGACGCCGGGTCCTCCAGCATCTGCGTGAAGTGCGGTTCACCCGCCGCCTCGACGAACCACGCCGCGTAGTCGTCGCGGATCATCGGCTCGGGATCGATCGTCTCGAGTGCGCGAAACGTGGCGACGCCCAAGGCGGTCAGCCCCACGCTCGTCACGATGTCCCAGCTGTCCCCGTCCATTCGCATCAAGGTCACCTCGTGGTGTCATCGATCGCCTGAACTATCTCGACCGGAGCCGACGCCCCGCTTCCACCCGCTCGATTCTGCTCCCATACAGAACCTTTCGGCAACTAACTGGTTATCGCGCTGTGGCCGAGTCGACCGAGATGGCCAGAGCGTCAGCCGACGTCCTGAAGCAGGAGGTGCCGCGCGTTGAGCGGACCGTCCAGCTGCATCAGCTGTCCGCCCGCACGCAGACCACCGAGGTCCAGCCCGGCGAATCCGAACTCGTCCAGCAATCCGGCCACGGCGGCTTTCGCCTCGGCATCGTCGCCCGCGTAGAAGATCACCTGCCGGCCCTCGGCATGCTGGGGGTCCGCGGCGATGAATGCGGCGAACACGGTGTTGAATGCCTTCACGACCCGCGCGCCGGGAAGGCGCTCGGCGACCCACTCGCTGCCCGTGAGGTCACCGACGTCGTAGCGGCCCCGCCAGGGGTTCGCCGCGGCGAACTGATTCGTCGTGTCGACGACGATCTTCCCGGACCAGTCGGTGAGCCCGGTCAGATCCGGCACGGCGAAGAACGGCAACGCGAGGAACACGAGTTCCGCCTGCGCGGCCTCCCCGGCCGTCACCGCGTGGGCCTTCGGCCCCAACTGCTCCACGACGGCCCGGAGCGTCTCCGGGCCCCGGCTGTTGCCGATGAGTACCTCATGGCCCTGACGGACGGCCTTGTCCGCAACCGCCTGGCCGATATTTCCTGCTCCGAGAATGCCGATGGTGCTGTGTGTGGTCATGGCGCTCATCCTCGATCGTGTCGGGCCCGCCGGCGCTCACGAGCGATGCGGGTTGAAGTCCAGGAGGACCTTGCTCTTTCTGAGGACGGAGAATCGCTCCAGAGCCCCGTCGGCAATCGACCGACGCCACCCGGATGGAGATTATCGGTTACGTCTCTACCAATTTTCCGATGCCGCAGGACGTAATTCATTGAGGGGGCGGCGAGCTCTGGCGATCAGAATACAGCGTCCAGCGCGTGGAAAGTCGCGGGTCGACTTGTTGGTTTCGATTACGGGGCAGGGGTCGCCTCTGTCGCGAGGCTGGCCAGGGCCTCTGGTCGAGGGAGGTCTGCGCCGAGGTGGTAGGCGCGGTGGTATTCGGTGTCGCCCAGGAGGTTTGTGAGGGTCGTGGTCAGGGTGGTGATTTCGGGCTCGCCGTGGTCGGCGGTGCCGCGGATGACTTGGCTGAGGCCGAGGGCGGTGGCGGCAGCGGACGGGTTGTCTTCCAGGAGACGGAGTTTCGCGAGGAGTTCGGCGGCGTGGGCTTGGGCCTGGGCGGTGGCGGCGGAGTCGCCGTAGGTGAAGGCGCCTTCGATGGCGCGGGGAAGCAGGGCGCGGGCCGCGGCGGGTGAGCCTTCGGTGAGGCGGTTGCGGAGGCGGGCGACCGTTATGTGGTTGGCGGCCATCGCTTCTGGATAGGGCAGGTGGCGGAAGCGGTGCTCGAGCTGGTCGAGTTCTCGGTCGGAGCGGGTGATATCGCCTGTGCGGCGGTGCAATTCGGCGCTGGTGAGGAGGATGACGGCGGCGAGGCGGGGGAAGCCCTGGTCGGCGGCGAGGCGCTGGGCGGCGTCGATGTCGCGGGCAGCTTCGGCGAGTTCGCCGGCGCGCATGCGTTCGTCGGCGAGGGCGGTGCGGGCGGCGACGATGTCGTCCTCGGTGCCGAGTTCGGAGGCGAGGGTGACGGCGCGGGCGTAGGCGACGCGGGCCTGGTCGTGGTCGCCCTGCAGAGAGTGGGCGCGGCCGACGGCGAGGAGCGCCATGCCCAGACCCCAGCGGTCGCCGACGATTTCGAAGCCGCGCAAGGCTTCCCGTCGCGCGGCGGCCCCCTCGTGCAGGCGCCCCTGCCCCGTCAGGGCGATGTCGCGGGCGAGCTGCGCGCTGGCCCGCACCCACGGGTCCGGCCAGGTCAGCGCCTGCTCGAGTTGCCGTTCGGCCAGCTTCTCGTCGTCGGCGCGCGCCGCCAGGAGCGCCGTCCACAGTGGTACGGCCGCATGGAATTCCAGCCCTCCGGCCTGCACACAGTCCTCGATGAGCGCGGTCAGCGAGCTCCCGGCGGGCGGCGAACCGGCCATCAGCGCGATCACCCGGAAGGCGGCCCGCGCGGCCGCCAGGAGCTCGTCACCGAACCGCAGGACCGCATCGAGCGAGCTCTCGAACTGGCTGCTCATCCCCCGGATTCCCCAGTACCAGAACATGGCCCGCACGAGCCGCATCGCCGTCTCCGGGGCGGGGCTGGGGCCGAGGGCGGTACGAAGTGCCGCAGCGAGGTTGGCGTGTTCGGCGTCGAAAAGGGCGATGGCGGTGAGCTGTTCGGTGCCGCGGAGGTGGGGTTCGGCCTGTTCGGCGAGGGTGAGGTAGTAGTCGGTGAAGAGCGGGGTCAGGTCGTCGGGTGAGCGGGTGAGCTGGTCGGCGGCGTAGGCGCGGATGGTTTCGAGCATGCGGTAGCGCGGCGGGTCGTCGGGGGTGACGGTGACGAGGGACTTCTCGACCAGGGCGTCGAGGAGGTAGACGATGTCCTCGATGGGGAGGTCGCCGTCGGCGCAGATGGCTTCGACGGCCTCGGCGTTGGCGCCGCCGGGGAAGGCGGAAAGCCTTCGGGCCAGTATCTTTTCGGGTTCGTCGAGGAGGTCCCAGCTCCATTCCACCAGGGCGAGCAGGGTGCGCTGCCGAGGCAGGGCGGTGCGGCTGCCGGAGGTGAGCAGCCGGAAGCGGTCGCCGAGCCGCCGGGCGACCTGGTCGACACTCATGGCGCGCAGCTTGGCGGCGGCGAGTTCCAGCGCCAGCGGGAGGCCGTCGAGTCGGCGGCAGATCTCCACCACGGGGGCGACGGTGGCGTCGTCGAGGGTGAAGCCGGGGCGGATGGCGGCGGCGCGATCCGTGAACAGCCGGACGGCCGGTGCACTCTGGGCCACAACGGGATCCGCTGTCTCGACCGGAACACCGAGCGGTCCCAGGTGGCACAGCGCCTCGCCGGTGATGGCCAAGGGTTCCCGGCTGGTGGCCAGTACGCGTAGCTGCGGCAGCCGATCCAGCAGCTGTTCGGCGAGGGCCGCGGCGTCCGCGATGACGTGCTCGCAGTTGTCGAGCACCAGCACCGCGGGCCCGACGTCCAGTAGTTCGGTCAGCCGGGCGGTCTTGTCCGGCCGGTCGGCGGAGTCGCTGTCGAGCGCCCCGGCCACCGCGTCCGCGAGCTGGTCGGGCGCGCCCAGTTCGGCCAGCGGTACGAAGAACACCGCCCCGGTGGCCTGCCGGTCCATGGCTTCCAGCGCGAGCCGGGTCTTGCCCGCCCCGCCGGGTCCGACAATGGTGACCAGCCGCGAATCCGCCAGCAGCCCGGCCAGTTCCGCGAGTTCCGCCTCGCGCCCGATGAATCCGGTCAGGCGTACGGGCAGCGTCCGGGTCACGGGTTCCCTACGCGGAGCGGGGGTTTCGAGTTCGCCCCGGAGCAGCGCGAGATGTGTGTCCCGCAGGATGGCCCCCGGATCGATGCCGAGTTCCTCGTCCAGCCGCTCCCGCATCTCCTCGTACACGGCCAGCGCGTCCGACTGCCGTCCCGCCGCCGCCAACGCCCGCATGCGCAGCGCGGCCAGCCGCTCGCTGAGCGGATTGTCCCCTCCGGCGATCTCGAGATCGGTGCGCACATCGGCGTACCGGCCCAGCCGCAGCTCGGCCTCGAACCGGTCCTCGACCGCCGCGGCCCGCAGATCGTCCAGCCTGGTCGCGGTGGCTTGGGCGAACGGTGCGTCCTGCACATCGCCGAGCGCGGGTCCGCGCCACAGCGCGAGGGCCTCGCCCAGCCGGCGGGTGGCGGCCTCCGCCCGCCCGGCGGCCAGCTCCTGACGGCCCTGCCGCACCAGGTCCTCGAACCGATCGGCGTCCACCGTCACCCCGGGCAGCCGGTAGCCGCCGGTCCCGAATTCGACCGTGCCCACGCCGCGCAATGCCTTCCGCAGCCGCGACACCGCGGCCTGCAATGCTCCGGCCGCCTCGGCGGGCGGCTCCTCACCCCAGAGTCCGTCGATGAGCGCGGTCACCGGCACGTCCCGCCCCGATTCCAGCGCCAGCCGCGCCAGCAGCATCCGCACCCGCACGCCGGGGATCTCCACCGGCGTCCCATCCTCCGCATGGACCCGAACGGGCCCGAGCACACCAACCTGCACGTGCCGAGTCTTCCAGAATCGTCGCCCGGCGCGCGGCCGCGGACCCGCCGATCACCGCGGAGCACAGGCGATTACCTCGCGCATCGGCGGCAACTTCGGAGCCCGCACGATTACCCGCGAGGTAATCGACGCGCGGCCCGGCGTCGGGCAGAGTCGATCGCATGACCGACACCGAGATCACCACCGCCCCGACGGGCGCCCAGCTGTTCGCCACCATGCCGTTCACCGAGGGCCTCGGCGTCCAGGTCCTGGAGTGCGGCCCGGAGCTGGTGCGCAGCCGCCTGGAGTGGCGCGAGAAGCTGTGCACCCTGGGCGGATCGATGCACGGCGGCGCGCTCATGTCGCTGGCCGACGCCACCGCCGCGGTGTGCGCTTTCCTGAATCTGCCGGCGGGCAAGCAGGGCACGACCACGGTGGAGTCGAAGACGAACTTCCTGCGGGCCCTGCGCTCGGGTCACGCCACCGCCACGGCCCGTCCGCTGCACGCCGGGCGCAGCTTCATCGTGATGGAGACCGAAATCCGGGACGAGGCGGGCAAACTCGTCGCCAAGGTGACCCAGACCCAGGCGGTGCTGTAGTCGGGCAATCGCCTACCCGACGAGGATCGGCACCAGATACGTGCGTGCGAATTCCCCCAGCTCGTCCGGGGTTTCGAGGGTGGCCGCGCCGCCGCCGACGAGAATCAGCGAATGCACTATGCGGCAGCCGATTTCGGTGCGCGCGGCCAGATCGGCCGGGGCCTCGAACAGGCCCCGGGCGGCGGCCCGCTCCAGGATCTGGATGGTGGCCGCGACGGACATGGCGAAGGTGGTCGTGCCTTCGACGGTGAGTTTCACCAGGATTCGGTCCGGCTCGACCGCGAGCAGCCGTTCCACCAGCGGATGGGCCCGCCAGCGGGTGATGACGGTGACGAAGATGTCGGCAACCAGTCCGGGTAGGTCGTCGTGCCGGTCCGGCATGCTCGACAGTTCGGCCAGCAGGTTGCCGACCTCGCGGCTGACGACGGCCTGTACCAGGTCGTCGCGGGAGCCGAGCCGGCGGTAGACGGTCACCCGGTCGACGCCGGCCTGCTTGGCGACGTCCTCGATCGTCGTCTTCTTGACCCCGACCTTCTGGAACTGCACGAGTGCCGCGTCGAGGATGCGCGTCTCGATGTCATCGGCGGCATCCGTGCGGGTCAGCGGGTTTTTCGACGCGGTCGTCACCGGATCCACGCTAGCAGGCACCACCCCCGATGCAACAATCTCGGATAATTTGTAGCTGCAACATTGCAATAGGATTTGTTGCGCTGTACGGTTCGGTCATGGCTGACAAGGCTGGCGCGACGCAGCGCCACTACCGCGACGAGGCGCACGCCATCTCCGCCCGCGATGTGCGGTTCGATTTCGATTCCGTTCCGCTGCACTACATTCCGGGCGAAGTCCTGGCAACCCACATTGTCGATGTCATGCACCTGGTGCTGCCGGAGGGCGAACGGGCCATGGCGCAGACGCTGGCGGAGGCCCTCCCCCACATCCACGACGAGCGGCTGCGGGAGGAGGTGACCGGGTTCATCGGGCAGGAGTCCATGCACGCCAGCAGTCACGAGGCGGCGCGCCGGCACCTGCAGTCCCTCGGGCTGGACGTCGACTCCTATGTCGATGCCATTGCCTGGCTGGTCGATCGGATTCTCGGCGATCACGGGCTGAGCGGCCGGGCGCGCGAGGAGTGGCTCAAGGAGCGGCTGGGCCTGTTTGCCGGGATGGAGCACTACACGGCCGTCATCGGCGAATGGCTGCTCAATGCCGACATTCTGGAGGCCGAGGGCATGCATCCGGCCATGCTGGACCTGGTGCGCTGGCACGGGGCCGAGGAGGTCGAGCACCGCAGCGTGGTCTACGACGCGTACATGTACCTCGACGGCGGGTATCTGCGGAAGGCGCGCACCGCGGTACTGGCCAGCGCGACGCTGCTGCCGCTGTTCATCGTTTCGGCCGGATATCTGTACCGGAAGGATCCGTCGCCGCGGAAGGGGAGCTTCTGGGCGCGGCAGTTCCTGAGCGCGACGCGTCGCGGCGTGATTCCCAGCTGGACGGTGTTCTTCACCGAGATTCCGCGGTATCTGCGGCCGGGCTTCCATCCGTCGCAGCTGGGCCCGATGGATGTGGCGCTGCGGTATCTGGCGCATTCCCCAGCGGCGCGGGCGGCTGCCGAGTGAGCCCAGAGGACAGCGTGAGCATGCGAATCCAATTGGGCGCCAAGAGCCGAACGGCCGTCCCGGCCCGGGTCGGCGCGGCGCACCGGTCCGGCAGCCCGGACCTGGCGAGCGCGACTGGCCGGGCGCATGCGGTCGACCCCGTGGATGCGGGGACGATGCCCGCGAGCCTGCGGATGCTCGGCGGGATGATGGACGCCTACAAGCAGCTGTTCGTGAGCGGCCGCACGGCGCGGCTGCTGTCTCCGTCGAACCCGGTGCGCCACAGCGGGTTCGAGCTGGACACGGTGGTCGAGCGGCTGCAGCGGCCCGCGCCCGATGTACTCGCGGTGACGCTGCGAGCCCCGGACGGGCGGGACCTGCCGAGCTGGCGGCCCGGGGCGCACGTGGACGTGTTCCTGCCGTCGGGGCGGCAACGGCAGTACTCGTTGTGCGGAGATCCACGGGATCGGACGCGGTACCGGATCGCGGTGCGGCTGATCCCGGACGGCGAAGGCGGGTCGCGCGAGCTGCACGAGTCGCTGTGGGTCGGGGACCGCATGCGAATTCGCGGGCCGCGCAATGCTTTCACGCTGGTGGACGCGCCGTCGTATCTGTTCCTGGCAGGCGGGATCGGCATCACCCCGATCCTGCCGATGGTGCGGGCCGCCGGGTCGCGCGGGCGACTGGTGTACGCGGGACGGTCGCGGGCGACGATGCCGTTCCTGGACGAGCTGCCCGACGCGGAGGTACGGCCCGACGACGAGGTCGGACCGCCCGATATCGCCGCGATCATCGCGAGTGCGGAACCCGGTGCGGCCGTGTACGTGTGCGGTCCGCCCGCCATGCTGGAGGCGGCGCAACGCTGCCGGTTCACACTGGATCCGACGGGATCACTGCACACGGAACGCTTCTCGGCGCCGCCCGTGGTCGACGGCCGGGCCTTCGACATCACCCTGGCGCGCAGCGGCCGGACGGTCCGGGTCGGCGCGGAGGAGACGGCGCTCACGGCGGTGCGGCGGGTGCTGCCCGATGTGAACTACTCCTGCCGCCAGGGCTTCTGCGGCACCTGCAAGGTCGGGGTCCGCGCGGGCGACGTGGACCACCGCGACCGGCTGCTCACCGCGGCCGAGCGGGAGAACCGGATGCTGCTCTGCGTGTCCCGCGCCTGCGGCGACGCGCTCGTGCTCGATCTCTGAACGCGGGGAACGCTCATGTCGATTGATACGGAAACAACTGTGGCCGAACCCGATTCGACACCGGCCGAACATGTCGGGATCGCCGTCGTCGGGGCCGGATTCGGGGGCATCGGCCTGGCGATCAAACTGCGCGAGGCCGGGTTCGAGGACCTGGTGATCCTCGAGCGCGCCGAGGATCTGGGCGGGACCTGGCGGGCCAACACCTATCCCGGCTGCGCGTGCGATGTCCCCTCACAGCTCTACAGCTATTCGTTCGCCCCGAATCCGGACTGGTCGCGGACCTATGGGCGCCAGGCCGAGATCCTGGAGTATCTGCGCCGGGTCGCCGCGGACCACGATGTGGTGCGGCACATCCGATTCGGCGCCGAACTGCTGGACGCACGCTGGGACGAGGCGCACTCACGGTGGCGGGTGGAGACCAGCCGGGGTGCGCTCACCGCCGATGTCCTGATCTCCGCGGCGGGCATCTTCGCGGAGGCCAAGTATCCCGAATTGCCGGGGTTGGATCGGTTCGCGGGCAAGACCTTCCACTCGCTGCACTGGGATCACGACCATGACCTGACCGGCGAGCGGGTGGCCGTGATCGGCACGGGCGCGTCGGCGGTGCAGTTCGTGCCGGAGATCCAGCCGGTGGTCGACCGGCTGCTGCTGTTCCAGCGGTCCGCACCCTGGATCGTGCCACGGATGGATCGGCGGACACTGGGTCTGGAGCGGACGCTACTACGTCGGATTCCTCTTGCCCAGAAAGCGATCCGTGGTGGCTGGTACGCGGCCATCGAGGGCTTCGGCCTTATCTCACTGGTGGACAAGCGGTTCCGCCATCCGTACGAGGCACTGGGCCGGTTGCAGCTGCTACGGCAGGTGCGCGATCCCGCGCTGCGCAAGACCCTGACCCCGAACTATGTCATCGGATGCAAACGCGCCATCTTCTCCGACGCCTATCTGCCGGCGCTGGATCAGCCGAATGTCGAGGTCGTCACCGACGGCATCGCCGAGGTGCGCCCGCACTCGATCGTGCTGCGCGACGGCACCGAGCACGCGGTCGACACCATCATCTTCGGCACCGGCTTCACCTCGATTCCGTCGGCGTATCACCGCTATATCGGACGGCACGGGCAGTCCATCGCGGACCTGTATCACCATGAGCCGCAGAGCTATCTGGGCGCGGCCGTCGCAGGATTCCCCAATTTCTTCTGCACGCTGGGCCCGTTCGGCGCGGCCGGGAACCAATCGGCCGTCTACATGATCGAATCCCAGATCGCCTACATCGTGGATGCGGTGAAGACCATGCGCGACAGGGGAATCGACCGTATCGAGCTGCGTCCCGAGGTGCAGGACGATTTCCTCGACGAGATGGACCGCCGCAGCGCCGACACCGTGTGGCTGACCGGCGGCTGCCAGAGCTACTACACCACCGCCGACGGCCGCAATGCCGGCCTGTACCCCAACTGGAGCTTCGAATACCGCCGGCGCACCCGGCGTTTCGACGCCGACTCCTACGAAATGAGCCGCTGATGTCCACTCCGCGCTGTCTCCCCGGTCCCGGCCCCTTCCGTCCCGAGGGGCGGGTCGCCCTGATCACCGGGGCCGGTCAGGGTATCGGCCGCGAACTCGCCGGGGTGCTGTACCGGCGGGGCGCGTCGGTCGCCATCGTCGATGTCGATGCCCGGGCCGCCACCTCGCTGGCCGCCGCCCTGGGTGATCGGGCCCTGCCGGTGATCGCGGATGTCTCCGACCGGGCCGCCATGGCCGAGGCGATTCCGCAGGTGGTCGCCTACTTCGGGCATCTCGACATCGTGGTGGCGAACGCGGGCGTGGTGCCGCCGCCGGCGACGCTGCGGACCATGGATCCCGCCGAGTTCGACCGGGTCATCGGCATCAACCTCACCGGGGTGTTCAATACCGTGCACCCGGCGCTGGACCACATCATCGCCGCGCGCGGGCATGTCGAGGTCGTGTCCTCGTGCGCCGCTTTCGCTCCGGGGATGGGCGGCGCGCCGTACATGATCAGCAAGGCGGCGGTGGAGCAGCTCGGCCGGGCGCTGCGGGTCGAGCTGGCGCCGCACGGGGCGTCCGCGGGCGTCGCCTATTTCGGGATCGTCGACACCGAGATGACCCACTCGACCCTCGACCGGGACGAACTCGGCCGCCGCATCGAGGCGCTGCTGCCGTGGCCGCTGAGCACCCGTATCACCGCCGAGCACGCCGCGCGCACCATCGCCGACGCCATCGAGCACCGCACACCCCAGGCCATCTCGCCGCTGGCCTGGATGCCCTACTCGCTGCTGCGCGGCGTGATCAATTCCGTGCTCGATTCCCGCCTGGCCCGTGACCCGCGGGTGCACGCGCTGCTCCGGGAAGTCGAGCGCCGCAGTCTCGAGAAGCCGCTGACATCGCCGGGTTCAATTCCATTGCAGATCCGGCGAATACAGATCCAGCCAGGTGCCGATATCGATGGCACGGTCGAGACCGACGCGGACCTGCGGGGCCATGCGGGCCGGATCCTGTTCCACGGCCCGCAGTAGCCACTCACGGTCGAGGAGGTCGAACAACAGCGAATCGTGTTCCATCAGGCGTTCTTTCACGTGCTGCTGCAGATTGGCTGCGTACCCCGGGTCCTGGGTGGACGGGTACGGGCTCTTGACGCGGTCCACGACCGATTGCGGCAGCACGTGTTTCGCCGCCGCCCGCAGCAGGCTCTTCTCGCGGCCGTCGAAGGTCTTGAGTTCCCAGGGCGTGTTGTACACGTACTCGACGAGCCGGTGATCGCAGAATGGCACGCGCACTTCGAGTCCCACCGCCATGGACATGCGGTCCTTGCGGTCCAGCAGCTGGCGGACGAAGCGGGTCAGATGCAGATGGCAGACGGAGCGCATGCGGTGTTCGAGGTCGGATTCGCCCGGGAGGTGATCGACCTCGGCGACGGCCGTCGCGTACTGGTCGGCCACGTACTCGGGGAGGCGCAGCCGGCTGCGCAGGTCGGGATGGAGGATGTCCCAGCGGGATTCGAGGGTGAAGGCGGAATTGAAGGCGAGCCACGGGAAGGTGTCGGCCTTCAGGGCCACGCCGTCGTGGAACCAGCGGTAGCCGCCGAATACCTCGTCGGCGGATTCGCCGGACAGCGCCACAGTCGACTGCTCCCGGATCGCGCGGAACAGCAGGTACAGAGAGCTGTCCAGATCGCCGAGGCCGAGCGGGAGGTCGCGGGCGCCGATCACCGCCCGGCGCACCGAAGGATCGGAGAGCTCGGCCGGATTCAACACCACATCGCGGTGTTCGGAACCCACCAGGCGGGCGACATCGCGGACGAACGGGGAATCCGGGGTGTCGCGCATCTCGTCCGGGACGAAGTTCGCCTCCTGGTTCACGAAGTCCACCGAGAAGGTGCGCAGCCGCTCGCCCCGGCGGGCGAGTTGCTGGGCGGCGAGGCCGGTGATGGCGCTGGAATCCAGGCCGCCGGACAGCAGCACGCAGCGCGGCACGTCGGACACGAGTTGCCGATCGACGATGTCGGTGAGCAGGTCGCGCACCTTCTCCACCGTCCGCCCGGTGCCGTCACAATGCTCGCGGGCCGTGAGCCGCCAGTAGGGGCGCCGGCGGATTCCCCTGCGGTCCACCGTCATCACCGTGCCGGGTAGCAGTTCGGTCATCCCCCGCCACAGCGCCCAGTCGGGAGCCTTGGTGAACGCGAACAGCTCCCGTATCCCGTCGATGTCGACGACCGTGCGGACGAGCGGATTGGCCAGGATCGCTTTCGGTTCCGATCCGAATATCACCCCGTCCGGCGTCGGGTGGATGTACAGCGGCTTGATCCCCATCCGATCCCGCACCAGCACGAGTTTCTCGCCCTGCTGATCCCAGATCGCGAACGCGTACATGCCGTTCAGCCGATCCACCACCCCCTCGCCCCACTCCAAGTACCCCCGCAGCACCACCTCGGTATCACTATCGGTCCGGAATGAATGCCCCAATCCTCGGAGCCGATTCCGCAATTCGCGATAGTTGTACGCCTCCCCCGAATACACGATGGCCACCGGTCCCCCGCCGGTCTCGGCCACCATGGGCTGCGCCCCACCGGGCAGGTCGATCACCGCCAGCCGCCGATGCCCCAGCGCCACATGCTCGCGCACGAACGTCCCCCGCGCATCCGGCCCCCGGCACGCCATGGTCTCCGTCATCCCGTCCACTACCCCCTGCCGCCGCGTCAGATCCGCCTCGAACGACACCCACCCTGCAATCCCACACATTCGGGGACCTCCAGATTGTTAGCAACGTGAACTATCTGTAATTCCGTTGTAACACACCGAAACCCACATGAATCGCAATCCACAGAAACCTGTTGCAATCGAGACTTATTGCCACGCAATAGCTTTGATCATGCTCGCGCCCGAATTCCCGGATCGGACCCAAAACCTCACCGCCCCTCCGATCGCGATCGCAGCGAGCACGGGCGACTACATCGAGCGCGGTATCAATCCCCCGAGTAGTGGACATTTGCCCAGTTCAGAGCCGGTATGGGGCATGTCACATCAACCTTGCTCTGACCATTAGGTAAGGCTAGCCTTCCATCCGCTGCTGACACGCAGCAGACTCACAGGGTCGGGGCGTCGCGGTCGTCGAAACTCGCGGTGAAACAACTGAAGGAGAACCACACATGCGCACATTCACGACGTCACGGTCGGCCGGGCTGGCGCTCGGGATCGCGGCGGCGGTGCTGCTCGCCAACCCCGCCGTCGCGTCCGCGACCATCACCGGCACCGGCACCGTGACGGTCAACGGCACGAAGTTCACCACCGTCATCACGAGTCTGAAGACCGACCTGCCGTTGCTGCGCTGCGAGGGCATCGCCTTCGACGCCACGAAGACCGACTACAACCCGGCAATCGACGCCGACCCGAATGTGAAGCTGTACGAGGGAGCCCCGGCTCAGGTCGGCTCGGAATACGCGATCACCGGTCCCACTCTCGTTGCTGGGCAAGTCATTACCAACGGGTCCGGCACCGGTACCAGCGCCGACTATCCCGCGGGCACCTACTGGGTCCGCACCCAGTGCAAGGAAGGCACCGAGGCCGGCGCCTATCAGACCCCGTTCACGCCGACCAAACTCACGATCACCGCCAACTCGCAGAACCCGAACACCGCCCCGGGCGACCAGTTCAAGGGCCTCACCACCGGGTCGGCGTAACCGTTCGACGTCGGAGGCCGTCGAAAGCACCCGGCCCGGCGCGATGAGGGGCGTCGGGCCGGCGCTGGAGAATCTCGCAAATCATGTTGGGAGCCAACAACACTCCCGGATCGAGAACCCGAGTGTGTCGGCGACGACGGATGCCGGAGCCTGGAGAACGAGCTAGCGCCTACCACCGCCATGCCATGGTGATCTCGCTGTCCGTGGTGATCCTGGCGTGCACGCTAGCCGAGATACGAGTTCTGGAAGGCGATTCGGCTCAGCCCAGGCTCACCTCGTTGAGCCGAGGCCGGTTTCCTCGTGGGGTAGGTCGTCCAGCTTCCGCCAGCCTCGGCCCGGACTCGGGATGTGGGGAACCGGGCGCCCGGCCATCCACTTCGAATGAGTAGGCGCGGTGAGTATTTCAGCGGACGCCCGAAAGTGCTTGCGGTTCATACGCTTCCCCGCAGCACCCGCAGTTGGGTGTCCCACCAGAGGAGGAAACAGTGTCCCGCTCGAACAGCGCGCGTCTCGCGCCCCTCGCCGCCGTCGCCTTGACTTTCGGCGCGCTCACCGCCACAGCCCTGGTCGCCGCGACCCCCGCGCACGCCTACGCCTATGACTGCCCCGGTGGCATGTTCTGCGGATGGGAAGGCCGCGACGGCACCGGAAACCTGGTTGTCCAGGCCAACTCCGACTGCTTCCTCCACGACATCGGGAATGCCGGAAAGGGTGACCTGCTCACCTCGTACTGGAACCGGACGGGCAAGCAGGTCACCCTCCTCAACTGGATGGGCGACCATTGGGAAACCCTCGCGGTCATCCAGGACAGCGAGCGCGGCACCCTCTCACGCTATGCCGACAAGAAGACCGACGCGGTCCGCCTCTGCGACTGACCAGGAACTTCGCGCAGCCGGACGGCTGCCGGTCCGGCTGCTGCGAATCGGGCTCGGCCAATTCTGAAGCATGTTAATTTCACTATCTCGGCGTGGTCGCGGATCGCGTCGGATGTTCGTGACCGCGCGGACATCTCGTAGTGAAAGGGACGCCATGACAACACCCTGGGTGCGCCACGCGAAACTCGCCGTGACGGCGGTCGCGGGCACGGGCGCGCTGCTGCTGGCCGCGGCCCCGGACGCCGGGGCCGCCGGCATCGGCGACGTGACGCTGAAGGGCTCGAACCCGCAGGCCGGGTGCAGCTACACGCTGACCAGCGGCGACCTGGTCGGCGGCGGCAGCAGCTCGTTCAACGAGATGCCCGTCACCTTCTACGACAACGGGGCCACCATCGGCACCGGCAAGGTCGGCACCAGCCTGCTCGGCAACCCGGCCGAAGTCTCGTGGACACCGGCCACCCCGGGCCAGCACGTCCTCACCGCCACAGCCGGTTTCAGCTTCAACACCCCCATGCCCCTGACGCCGTTGACCGTCCAGGTCGGCGCAGCCGGCTCCACCGGCAGCTTCGGCTGCCCGCTCCCCAGCATCTCCGGCTAGCCGAAGGTTCGACCGACCCGGAACCCTCTGTCCGGCAGCCAGAGTCGGCCGACGCCCACTCCCTCGTTTCCGACAGGGAGCGGGCCGAGCCCTCGGACGCGCCTCGGACCATCAGCGAATCCAACTCCGCCACACAAAGATCCGCACCACCGACATCGCGCACGGCCACGCACCCACATCGGTGTCGCTGCGGTGCCGAGCCCTCGGAAGTTGCGCGTCAGGCCGAAACCCGATGATCTACTTGACCTGTCACCGCAGCATCAGGCCGATCGACGTCAGGCCGGATGACCGAACGTTCCGGCGACCACACTGGACGTAAAGGCATCCCACTCCCCCGGCCCGAAGACCAGAGCCGGGCCGGTCGGATTCTTGGAGTCCCGGACACCGACCATGCCGCCGTCCAGATGCGCGACCTCAACGCAATCACTTTGGCTGCCACTGTGACTGCTCTTGAACCACTCGGCCGCGGATAGGTCAATGCTGGTCATGCTCAAACTCCTTCGTCACCCGGCGAACCAACTCCCGGGTCGGCTGATCCTCCAGTGCGGCGCTTCGGATCGCCGAAGCAAATTCACTATAGAGCCGCACGTCATCACGCTTTTCGAGGTACACATCCTGAGCCGGGCCACCTTCGATGAACACAATCGGCGGCTCGACGGGCCCGTCTGCTGTGGTGGTGGTGTCGAACTCGAGGATCGTGAACGACCCATGCCGCATTCCCCAAGCCAATCCCGCCGAATACGGGTGGATGCGCAGAATGACATTGGGCAGCTTGGAAACCTCGGCCAGGTGACGCAACTGGGCCTCCATGGTCCGTCGGCTGCCGATCACTCGATGCAGCGCAGACTCGTGCAGAAGTACCTCCAGCGCAACCGGATTGGTCTTGCGGGTAATGATCGCCTGCCGCTTCATACGGTACTCGACACGACGATCGATGTCGCTGCTGCTGACGAATCCCGGGTACGCGCCGATCACCGCGCGGGCATAGTCGGAGGTCTGCAACAGTCCAGGTACATGTTCGTGGTAGGTGATCAGCCGCCGGGCGGCGGCCTCGAGACCCACATACATATTGAACGCATCCGAGTACAACCCACCGTAGGCGCGATACCAACCTTGCATCCTGGCGATCGTTGCCAGATCGATGGCAGCAGCTGTTTCGGATGAGCCGACGCCGTAGACGTCGCATAGTGCGCGCACATCCTGTTTGCGAACCTTTTGCGTCTGTCCCGCCTCGATGCGCTGCAGCGCCGAGGCGGATAAATCAACCAGCTTCGCAGCAGCCGCGAGAGTGAACCCGTTGGCTTCACGCCACTCCCGCAGAAACCGTCCCAACTGCCGCCGCGGAAGCGTCGAACTCGGGGCGAACTCAGTGTCGTCATCGCAAGTACCGGGCATATCGGCGTCCCATCATTACGCGAAATCGGGTTGATTGGATCGCGAAATCGGGTGTGATCCACTGCCTTTCCGAATCTGTTCATGCCGATTCGAACGACATGTGGCCGGGAACCCGATATCACTGTATCCGCCGCGTCGCTGGTGGTGTGCTGAAACCACAACGACGGCAGGGAGGTAGCGAGATGTCCTACGACGGCGCGTGGTCGGTGCAAGCCATCATCGACCGCATCGAACACGAGAAGCAGCTGGCCGACGCCGAACGCGTAACGGCCAGCAAAACCAAGGTCGGCTATTCGGTACGCGGGTTGTGGTCGTGCTACTCGGATCCGGGCAAACTCACTGCCGCGCAAGCGCATACGGCCATGCAGCTGCATCTCGGGTGCGGCGTTGATACCTGCCGGGTGCGGCGGCGGGCACGCACCGCGCTGGTCGCGGCTGGCCGTATGGTGCTGGACCCGCGTGCCACGCGCACCAATGCAGCCCGTAGATCGCCGCTCGCCGTGCTACGTGACGCGCTCTCCGGTTGGGGTGCACTGTTTCTCGGCGGTCGCCATGCCCTGCGATGACTGCGACCGGGATGACTACGATCGAGTCGAGATTCAGGTGATCAAGGATGTTCTCGATATCGTCGAGGCCCGCTTGCGCGAGCGCGAGCTGTGCGGGTGGCGACTGACCGTGCCCCGCTCCCAGATCTACGCAACCGTCCTGCACGCGGTCATCGTCAGCGCGCGTGAATCACACCGAGTCCCGGCCACTCTCGACCGGGCGGCCATCCTCGACTCCATTCTCGACGGCGCCGATCCCCCGGATTCCGGCCCGACCCGGCACCCGGTCGACGACGTCATCCGACACCACATCGCGAACATGAATTGACCCCATAAAACTCATCGAGTAGTCGACCGCGGTTCCTGCGTGGTCAGTCCTCGGTGTCCTGCTGGCAGGCTGGGCATAAACCGTGCAGGGTGAGTCCGCCGGTGTCGGGCAGGGCGAAGCGGCTGCCGTTGCGTGCTTCGGCCAGGGCCACGGTGAGATGCGCCGAGGGGACCTCGTCGATCGCGCCACACCGGGTGCACACCGCGTGATGGTGCGGGATGTCGGTGAGTCCGTAACTGGTGATCCGTTCATCGATAACCAAGGCGTGCAGCACTTCCGCGTCGACCAGGGTCGCCACGGTCCGGTAGACGGTGGTGAGGTCGACCTCGTGGCCGGCCGAGGCGAGGCCCTGCTGGATCTGGGCCACGGTCAGGTGCCCCTGCTCGCGCGATCCGTCCAGGATCGACAGCACAGCCAGTCGTGGTGCGGTGCACCGCAGTCCGCGGCTGCGCAGCAGCCGGCGAGCGTTGTGCTCACCGGTCGGCGCCGGGGCGTGAGTGAGGTGCGAAACGCGCGCCATGGCCCCCAGTCTGCCGTTTCGACCCGCTCGACCGCCAACCCCCGTCTTGCCAATCACTTGCAACAAGGCGGGATGCGTTCTACCTTCGATGAATTCGGCTCGCGCGGAGAGGGGATATCGTGATGTCTGCAATCCTGAAACCTTTTCGCGCGGTCACCGATCGGCTGGCGTTGACCCGCCCGGAATGGCTGCGGCTGGCCGCGATGGCCGGGGTCATCATCGGCTTGCACGTGCTGGGCTGGTTCACCCTGGTCGCGTTCGTCGCTCCGCAGCATTTCAGCCTGGGCGACCGGACCCTGGGTGTCGGCGTCGGCTTGACCGCCTACACGCTGGGCATGCGGCATGCCTTCGACGCCGACCACATCGCTGCGATCGACAACACCACCCGCAAGCTCATGCACGACGGGCAACGACCGCTGTCGGTCGGATTCTTCTTCTCCCTCGGCCACTCCAGCGTCGTCTTCGGTCTGGCGCTGCTGCTCTCGATCGGTGTGAAGGCCATCGTCGGGCCGGTCGAGGACGACTCCTCGGCGCTGCACCACTACACCGGACTGATCGGAACGACCGTCTCGGGGACGTTCCTCTACATCATCGCGATCATCAATATCGCTGTGCTGGTGGGCATTCTGCGTGTGTTCCGGCGCATGCGCGGCGGCCAGTTCGATGAGGCCGAGCTGGAAAACCAGCTCGCACAACGCGGTTTGGTGAACCGGCTGCTGGGTCCGGTGATGAAGTCGGTGACCAAGCCTTGGCAGATGTACCCGATCGGGCTGCTGTTCGGCCTCGGCTTCGACACCGCCACCGAAGTCGCGCTGCTGGTCCTGGCCGGCACCAGCGCCGCGGCGGGCCTGCCCTGGTACGCGATCCTGTGCCTGCCGATCCTGTTCGCCGCCGGCATGAGCCTGCTCGACACCATCGACGGCAGCTTCATGAACTTCGCCTACGGCTGGGCCTTCGCCAAACCCGTGCGCAAGGTCTACTACAACATCACCATCACCGCGCTCTCGGTCGCGGTCGCCCTCATCATCGGCACCGTCGAACTTCTCGGCCTGCTCGCCGACCAATTCGGCTGGACCGGGGGCTTCTTCGACTGGATCAGCGCCCTGGACCTCAACCTGATCGGCTACCTCATCGTCGGCCTGTTCGTCGCGACCTGGGCCATCGCCATCCTCGCCTGGCGCTATGGACGCATCGAAGAGAAATGGACTGCCGGACTCCAGCCTCGAACCGACCAGGACTGACCAGCTGACGCCCAGCCACACCGCAGCCGTGTTCCCGCACGGTTCGGCTCAGTCGTGGGTGTGTGAGTGATCGTCGAGTAGATCGCTTTGATGCACATGGCGATGCGAATGCACGGTCCCATCCTCGTGCGTATGGGTGTGTTCGTGTTCGCTGTGGTCATGCTCGTGCGTGCTGTGGGCGTGGGTATGGGTATGGGTGCCGTGACTGTGCGGATGGGTATGGGGCTCGACGTGGGAGTGTTCGTCGGTCATATCCCGGTTCCTTTTCTGTATCGAGTGGGTTTTACGGCAATGCATGCATACCAGCACGCCGCGGTGATATCCGGGATGCCCGGACCATCGGCGGGTGCGCACGAGTTGCGACCTCATATCCGACTCTGTCCGTGAGCGGCCGCAGAAGTCTTTTCGCTCTGAACCGGACCAAATGGTCTTGTATTGGGTTGAACACACTTATGCTGGGGCGTCGAAGCGCGTCGACCGGGGAGGACTCGGCGGCGGTTGTCGCAGAATGCGCGAAATACCTTACCTGCGAGGAGGATTCGTGTGACGACCAGCAAGCTCGATATGTCGCGGGCGCGGTACTGGGTCGGCCGGTGGGATCGTCAGCAGGAGCACTACATGCCCGATCGCGAACAGCGGTTCGAGGTGATCGGTGACGTCCTGACCGAACTTGTCGACCGGACGGACCCGTTGATCGTCGACCTCGGCGTCGGTCCGGGAACGCTGTCGGACCGGCTGCTCACGCGAATGCCTGCCGCCACCATCGTCGGAGTGGACGTGGATCCGCTGCTGCTGACATTGGCCGAGATGACCCTGGGGTCACCGCGATTCCGTACGGTGAACGCCGATCTGCGCGAGCGCGATTGGCTCGACAGACTCCGGTTGCATCGAGTGCCCGACGCGTTCGTGAGCACCACCGCTCTGCACTGGATGAACCGTGAACCGCTTCGCGCGCTGATCCGCACCTGCGCGGACGCACTCGCACCCGGCGGTCTGTTCATCGACGGGGACCATCTCCACGAAGGAGCCACCGGCCCGCGATTGGACGCACTGGGCGAAGCCATGACCGCCCACCGTGCCCAACGCATGGGAACCGCGGGTTCGGAGGACTGGGACGCGTGGTGGGCCGCGGTCGACCACGCTCCCGAACTGGCCGACCTGGTCCGCCTGCGCGACGGCGGATTCGCCCACCCGGTCGACGACCGACCTACCGTCCACGACTACATCGCCTTCGCACGCGAGGCGGGCTTCGCCGAATCCGGAATCGTGTGGCAGTACGGCGACGACCGCGTGATCGTCGGGATCCGATAACCCGCGTGAGCGACCGCCGCTGGAGGTCCGCTCTCGCCACCGACGATCAAACGATGAGGTCGTGGGCGGTGGTCCGCAGGGTCCAGGCGGGGGCGCGATGGTGGAGCGTGGTGGCCGTCAACGGCGGGATGTCGATGCGCCAGAAGGACTCCGCGGGGGCGTTCAAGGTGAGCAACACCGCGGCCCGGACCACGGCGGGGTGGGTGATCGCGACGATGCGGCCGCCTCGGCCGGCCAGGGAGGTCAGCCAGGAGCCGACGCGGTCGAGGAGTCCGATGATGGATTCGCCGCCGTGGGCGCGGTAGGCGGGATCGGTGAGCCAGGCCATCAGCTGGTCGGGCGGAAGTGCATCCATCGACCGGCCGCTCCAGGTGCCGTGGTCGATATCCCGGAGGGCCGGCTCGGGAGTTCCGGTCAAGCCCAGACCGTGAGTGGTTTGGGCCGTACGGATTTCCGGGGCGTGGTAGACGACGGCGGGTTCGAGGCCGGGGAGGCCGCCCGCTTTCTCGACCGACTGCGACCCGAGCGGGTTGAGCGGTTCGTCGGCCGGGAAGCGGGCGGCCTGCACGGCGTCGGTGATCGCGTGCGTCACCAGGGTGAGGCGGGT
Source organism: Nocardia sp. NPDC059154 (assembly GCF_042755705.1). Classification (NCBI taxonomy): domain Bacteria; kingdom Bacillati; phylum Actinomycetota; class Actinomycetes; order Mycobacteriales; family Nocardiaceae; genus Nocardia; species Nocardia sp. NPDC059154. Next base: position 4,164 of record NZ_JBHZCS010000014.1, on the reverse strand, counting down.
GACCGCGCTCATGCGGCCAGTTCGGTCGTGGTCGAGCGGTCGCCGAGCAGGCGCGGGGCGAGCCAGGCGAAGCCGACGCCGATGACCGCCCACAGGATCAGCTGGGCGGCGAAGGAATACAGCCGGAAGTGATAGAGATCGTCGGCGGGGAAGCCGGGGTACACGATCGTTCCGGACGGATCCTTCAGTGGCTGCGGGGTTTCGGTGGCGAAGTCGCCGTACTCCTTATTGGCCGAGAGCTTCCCGAGGGACGGGAGCAATGCCATGACCGCGCCCATGACCACCACGAAGGCTGCGGAAACCGCGATGGTGGCGGTCCAGTTACCCAGCCGTGCCGCCAGTTTCCGGCCCAGCCAGATGGCGGCGAGCAGGACAACCGCACTGATCACGATCATGCCCACGAACAGCGCCGTTCGTTCCTTGATGGTCTCCGGATGCCCGATCGAGGGCGGGTTGGCCGGATATTTCAGGAACGGCACCGCGTACAGCACCAGGAACATGCCGCCCGACACCAGCAGCGCCAGATTGCGGGGGGCGATCTTGCCGGCCTTACGCAGCGCCAGGAAGTAGACGACCGCGAACAGCGCACCCAGCGCCGCGCCGAACACGATCACGCCGAAGCCCAGCCCGATGTTCTCCTGCTGGGTGCGGGTGAAGATGTCAGGACCCATGTCGGCCATGGGCTTTCCGGCGGCCTTGTCGAGGGCCATCTGCACGTCGTCGCGGCCGGATTCGTAGTCGATGGCCCTATTGATGATGGGCTCGGCCAGAATCCGGGCGAAGACGAACGCCAGCAATCCGCCGAGTGCGCCCAGCAGGACTCCTCGGCCAATGATTCGCTTTTCCATTGTGGTGACTCGATTCCCGCGACTAGTGGCAGGGGAACCCGAGGAAATGCCGTCCGTCGTGCACGAACTCGTGGACGTGCATGTCACTGCCGAAGATCGACACCGCACCCTGGTCGATGCCGATGAAGTAGATCGCGAGCAGCGCGAGAACGGTGGTGCCGACCAGCCACAGGGCGGTGGTGGGGAGGGCGAGCGCGCCGGTGCCGAGACCGGAACGAGGAGCGTAGGACGTAGCCACGGTGACCCCTTTGAGTCAGGGGGATTTCGCGTCCCCACAGTCGATCGAATTCACGATGCGAGGGTCTGACTCGCACCCCTACCGGGATGCTCACAGTGGCGCGACCGCTCCGGAATTGCACCGGATTCCTCAGGACATCGTCGAATCACCATACGAAGACACATCCCCGCTGGTCAATCCGGGTCCACCTGATGGGATCGCACCGGCCGCGCAACAGGTTCGTGAGAACCTTCGCTATATTCGCCATCGCAGCTGGTTCGCCGGAGGTGGAGTCGAGGAGCCCCTGATCCATCCGATGGCGTCGAAGCCCGGCGGTGCGTTCGCGTGCCGAGCGGGTGAGAGGGAACCCGGTGAGAATCCGGGACTGTCCCGCAGCGGTGAGTGGGAACGACAGCCGTCATTCGCACTGGGCGCAAGAAATGATGCCTGGGAAGCGACGGCCAGTAGGACCAACCCCGGGCCTCGAGCGCCGGGGCCGACCCTTCCGGGTCGATGCCCACGAGTCCGAAGACCTGCCCGTTGTGCCGGATACGCCGTATCCGGCGGTCGTCGCCTCGTGGATTGGGCGGTACGCCGAGTGGGACCTGGGCACGGGATCGATGCTTTGCGGGCTCCGTCAGCGTGCGTTCTTAAGGGCGGCGGCCATCGGCTACTGACCAAGGAGTTCATCAATGCTGAACCCTGACAACACTTTCACCGCCACGGTGCTCGGATTGCCGCGCATCGGGCCCAACCGCGAGCTCAAGCGCGCGGTCGAGTCCTATTGGGCCGGGCGGATCGACGCCGCGACCCTGCACGACGTCGCGGCGGGTCTGCGCGCTACGCAGCTGCTGCGAATCCGCGACACCGGCCTGGATTCGGTTCCGGTGGGGACCTTCTCGTACTACGACCATGTGCTCGACACCGCGGTGCTGCTGGGTGCGCTGCCGGACCGGGTGCGCGGCATCGAGGACGAGCTGGACCGGTACTTCGCCGCGGCGCGCGGCACCGCCGAGGTCGCACCGTTGGAGATGACCAAGTGGTTCGACACCAACTACCACTACCTGGTGCCGGAGCTCTCGGCCGCGACGGAGTTCTCGCTGCATCCGGCCAAGCCGCTGGCCGAGCTGAAAGAGGCACTGGCACTGGGTGTTCCAGCCCGTCCCGTGATCGTCGGACCGATCACGTTCCTGAAATTGGCCAAATCGGTGGACGGCAGCACCCTGCTGGACCGGCTGCCGGATCTGCTGCCGCTGTATGAGCAGCTACTGGGCCTGCTGGCGGAGGCGGGCGCGCGCTGGGTGCAGCTCGATGAACCGGTGCTGGTCACCGACCTGAGCGAGACCGAACTGGCGCTGGTGCACACCGTCTATCGCCGGCTGGCCGAGGTGTCCGCACGGCCGGCGCTCCTGGTGGCCTCGTATTTCGGCCGCTTGGGTGAGGCATTGCCGGTGCTGGCGGCGACCGGTGTCGAGGGCATCGCCGTCGATCTGGTCGCAGGCGGCGACGCCGATGTGGTTGCGGCGCAGTCGCTTCGGGACACGCTCGTCGTGGCCGGCATCGTCGACGGCTACAACGTGTGGCGCGTCGATCCCGATCGCGCGCTGCCCCGGCTGGCCGCCCTGCGCGAGGGCGGCGCCCAGGTCGCCGTATCGAGCTCCTGCTCGCTGCTGCACGTTCCCTACAGCCTGGACGCCGAGACGGCGCTGGAGCCGCGGCTGCGCTCGTGGCTGGCTTTCGGCGCGGAGAAGGTCGCGGAGATCCGGATGCTCGCGAGCGCCCTGTATGAGGGGCAGGACGCGGTCGGCGAGCAGCTGGAGATCGCGCGAACGGCCGTGCGGGACAGGCGATCCGACACTCGACTGCACAACGCGACCGTGCGGGCCCGCCTGGCCGGTGCAACCGACGTCCGGCGCGCCCCGGCTGCGGAGCGGCGGACCCTCCAGCAGCAGCGACTGCACCTGCCGTTGCTCCCGACCACGACGATCGGCTCGTTCCCGCAGACCGGCCGGATCCGGGTGGCGCGCGCGGAACTGTCGCGCGGGGAGATCGATCGGGCCGAGTACGAAGCGCGGATGCAGGACGAGATCGCCGAAGTCGTTGCGCTGCAGGAGGAGATCGGCCTGGACGTGCTGGTGCACGGCGAGCCGGAACGCAATGACATGGTGCAGTACTTCGCCGAGCAGCTCGACGGGTTCGCCGCCACCGTGAACGGCTGGGTCCAGTCCTACGGCACCCGATGCGTCCGGCCCCCGATCCTGTTCGGCGATGTGGTGCGCCCGGCGGCCATGACGGTCGGCTGGAGCACCTACGCGCAGTCGCTCACCGCCAAGCCGGTCAAGGGCATGCTCACCGGGCCGGTCACCATCCTGGCGTGGTCCTACATCCGCGACGATCAGCCGCTCGCGGACACCGCACGCCAGATAGCGCTGGCGATCAGGGACGAGACGGTGGACCTCGAGGCCGCGGGTATCGGCATCATCCAGGTGGACGAGCCCGCGCTGCGGGAACTGCTGCCGCTGCGCCGCGCCGACCAGCCCGCCTACCTCGACTGGGCGGTGGACGCGTTCCGGCTGGCGACCTCCGGCGTCGCGGACGCCACGCAGATCCACACGCACCTGTGCTACTCGGAGTTCGGCGAGATCATCGGCGCCATCGCGGAATTGGATGCCGACGTCACCTCGATCGAGGCCGCGCGCTCTCATATGGAGGTGCTCGACGACCTCACGGCCGCAGGCTTCGACCTGGGTGTGGGACCGGGCGTGTACGACATCCACTCGCCGCGCGTGCCGAGCCCGGGTGAGATCGAGCAGTCGCTGAGCCTGGCACTGAAAGCCGTCCCGGCCGAACGGCTCTGGGTCAACCCGGACTGCGGTCTGAAGACGCGTCACACCGATGAGGTGACCGCCTCGCTGCGCAACCTGGTCGCAGCGGCACAGGCGCTGCGCTGACCGCGCGCCGGGGCGCTCCACATCGCGGGCGCCCCGGCGTGACGTCGTTCTCCCATCGGCGCGGCATCGGCCGCGCCACAATCCCTTCCACGAGGTCATCATGGATTCCCCACTCGAACGGAACCGTTCGATCGCCGGGCGCTCGACC